>PHEM01000025.1 GCA_002842935.1 Alphaproteobacteria bacterium HGW-Alphaproteobacteria-13
TTTGGGCTTCATCTTCGTTCCTTCGTCACTACGACGAAGCCCAAATCCTCCTTAAATCACAACCTCAAATCTGTGCCATTGGTGCTGACGGCGGACACTGCCATTCGGCAGATCTCGGCTTCCTGTTGTCAAGACTGTACGCGACAACAAGGGTCGGTCGGCTACATACATGCAGCTGCGCCGGATTCGAACGCGGGATCAGCGTCGCTCGCGAATTCCGATTGCCGCCCGCGAATTTTGAAGCGGCGCCTTCCAAACCGTTAACTCGCTGATGCGAGCTGCCTCGAACCTGATCCCACGCCGGAAACCCAAGTGAACGGCCTCTGCCCGTTAATCGGACACTTTCTTCCCTGATGTCCATGTGATCGCTTGTACAAGGAGCTTGCGGTATCTGGGATCGGAATATGTCTCCGGTCGGTGTCCGATCGCTGAATAGAATGACCGGCCCTTCCCGACATTTCTGCTCCACGCAATAGGATGATCATCTCCCATCACCAGATGTTGCTCGCTACCGTTCGCGCCAGCCGGCCTGTAACTTTTCTCGTCAATCGTTGCGATGACATGCGCCCCGGTCAGTCGCGGTGAAGCGGCGAATGAGTACCACTCGTCGCTCATCGACCATCCGGGTTCCAAGCCTGCACCCAGCCCGTCAGGATGCTGCTCGACCGTGATTTTCGCGTCCTGAAAATGTGGGTCCGAAGGATGACCTACGAAACGCGCCCCGATCAGCTTGTCGGGATACCAGTCCCAAAAATAAATCGGGTCGCCCCCCGATCCGTGGATGCCGACGAACCCGCCGCCACCTTCGATATAATCTTCAAACGCCTTTCGTTGGGTGAGCGTCAGGACGTCGCCGCTGACATTATTCCACATCACCGTGTCGAACTGCTTGAGAATGTCAGGGCGCATTGCGCCCGCCTTGTCGGTCACGACGAGTGCCCAGTTATTTTGTTCGGCGAGTTCGCGAACCATCTTGTTCGCGGCCTCCACCGATGGCGCATCGCGAAATCCTGTACTCTTATCGAAGAGCAGCACCCGGACTTTACCTTTGAGTTCAGAAAACACCGGTCGCTCGTCATCGTAGCGCGCGCAACGCGCCTTCTTGTCCGCATCGGTCACGGGCAGGGCTCGCAGAGCTGCATCCAGCTTTTTTTCGTCGATATCTTTGTTTCCAGACGCGATGATCATAAGCCGCATGTTGAGAATCGCGGTGATTATAGGTGTATCTGTTGCCATTGCCGCTGGGGGCAGTTTCTCGAAAAATCCCGGGATTTGGGCGGCGAGGGTCTCCTTTGCCTTCTCGCTGAGCATCAGGTCGATGAACGGAATGTCGACCGAAAAGGGCGCGTCGCGAAGCGGGCAGTTTACTACAGGCTGAGCCGCTGCCTGAGTGGAGAGGGCGACGACACCCAGCAGGGCGGCAGTTAAAAACTTGGGCATGGAGCTGTCTCCTGATGAGAGCGGTTGACGAGAGCTTCGAGCATTTGCTGCGCCGAACGGCTCGACGGGTTGAGATCACGCACGACACGAAGGTCGCACCTCAGATTTTTTCTTCTTTCAGGAACTGGGCCGCATGGTGGGCTGCCCTTGCACTCAGGGCCATGTATGTCAGTGACGGATTCTGACATCCACCAGATGACATCGCCGAACCGTCGGTCACGAAGAGATTCGGGACGTCGTGCAACTGGTTATACCTGTTCAACACCGAGGTCTTCGGATCTTTGCCCATGCAGGCGGTACCCATCTCGTGGATGCCCTTGCCGGGTATGCCGGGTTGCGCTGCCTGCTGTACGACGACCCCTCCGGCCGCCTCGATCATCGCTCGCCCATCAGCGAAAGCCTGCTTGGCCATCGCCCGCTCGTTATCTCCATGTGTGCACTCAACATGGACAAGAGGAATTCCCCATTTGTCCATCTTGGTGGGATGAAGGGTAACGCGATTATCCGGATTGGGTAACATTTCCCCGAATCCATTAAGAAAGATCACCCACGGACCAAGCTTACGCGCACGGTCCTTGAGCTCCGTTCCGATGCCAGGGCTCGACAGGGCATTAAGTCGCCATCCGGTGCGCATCGCGGCGCCTTGATATCCGTAACCGCGCAAGAAGCTCGGAGCCTCTTCGGTGAAGTTGCGATAGCGAGGAATGTAAATGCCCGATGGCCGCCGACCTACATAGTAGGTGTCAGGGCCATTCGGCAGGATCCCGGCCGTCGTCATGTCGAAAAGATGGTCGGAGAGATAGCGCCCGAGCATGCCCGAAGAATTGCCGAGCCCTTCCGGTGCGGCATCGCTTGCCGAGTTCAGCAGGATCTGAGCGGTCCCGATCGTCGACGCGCAACTGAATATCACTTTCGCTTCATAGACTGTCTTCTTCTTGGTGTTTGAGTCGATTACGCGAACTCCCGTCGCGCGGCCGGTCTTCGGATCGTGCACTATCGAGTGGACGATGGCATCGGTGACGACCGTGAGGTTTCCGGTATTCTCGGCGGCCGGCAGGGCTGCGGTCAGACTGCTATAATAAGCGCCATAGCTACACCCGCGGTCGCAAAAGGAACGGTTCTGGCAGCTGCTACGCCCCAGTTCCTCGTGGTGCGGCTGCGCCTGGGAAAGGTTGGCGACCCGGCCCGGAATGACTTTGCGCCCGGGAAATTTCGATTCCACGGCATCCTTGAGCACTTTCTCACCGTCGGTAAGTCCAAATGCGGGTAGAAACTCGCCATCAGGGAGCTGTTCGAGACCCTCCTTGGAGCCGGCTACACCTATGAATTTCTCGACGTGGTCATACCAAGGCGCAATGTCCGCATAGCGGATGGGCCAGTCGACTCCGTGACCGTCCTTGGCGTTAGCGCCGAAATCCATCTCTGAAAGCCGGTAGCTCTGGCGCCCCCACATAATCGATCGACCGCCGAGATGATTGCCGCGGTACCAGTGAAAGGGCTTGTCCTCGGGCGCGGAGTACGGATGCTCGCTGTCCTTGACCCAGAACTGCTTTGTCGCACTTGTCATAGCATAGCATTGGCTCTGGATCGGATAGTCGCGCTGAGCCTCTTCTTCCGGGATAAGCCCCATGTCGGGCAGGTCCCAAGGCTGCATCCAGTCGGTGTAGGAGGCACCATGCTCCATCTTGACCCCACGTTCGAGCACGAGGGTCTTTAGCCCGCGCTCGCACAGTTCCTTCGCGGCCATGCCGCCGCTCATTCCCGAGCCGATCACGATTACATCGAACATGTCTTACATCCGTCTTAGAGTATGCCCACACCGCCGAATGGTCGGGTGTCAGGGGTTGCGGGGATCGACGGCTTCCATTCGCCGGGGGCGTGCTCATACGGAATCTCGCTCGTCAGCGCCGCCTCGGAATAATAATAGAGTGTGACGATCAACTCCTTGAGCTTGGAATAGGCGGGGTCGTTTGTTGGCTGGCTCACCGCACTACCTTGGGCAGCCTCGTTTCCAGCAGGCGGGGCTAGTGCGGCGGCGTCATAGGCCTTCAGGATTGCGAGGCGTTGATCCATCGCGAGCGCGGCAAACGGCCGCTTCGCTTCCGCCCGCGATGCCGCATCAATGCGACCCAGTGCGGCAATCAGCGCTTCCCTGCGCTCCGGCGCGGCCCAATGATAAAGCATCGCCTCCAAGAGCTTCGGAACCCCCGCTTCTACAGCTCCCGGAGTATCTGTTTTCGGGATGATCACCCCTGAAACAGCCGAAAGCAGGGCAAAAGTTTCCGTCGACAACGGCGTCTTCACAATAGTTTCAGAAGCCCAGAGTTGCGGAGATCCAGCTATGCTTGATGCTCCAACGATCAGCATCGCGCGCTGGAGCAGCGCTCTTCGGTTCAACTCTTCAAATGGCTGCACTTGAATTCTCCCAAAGCCTTCTGATGTTGCGACGACCTTCGACCACGATCTTTTCCGAAAGGCAGGGGCGTCGGGCGCAGCGCGGCGACGTTCGGCGTACCGACCGAGGCAAGGGTAGCGCGTTGAAAATGTCGGCTTCGAACCTCTGGAGCACTTCAAATTGCACCCAGATCGGGGTTCCCAGCGGGACCAGAGGATTTCGGCCCTTCCTCATGCCTTGGGGCTCCTGCGTTCTGCAGCCCATACCAAGCCGAAAATGAGGAACAGGAGCGCAGGAACGACGGCGATGATCTGAAAGCTCCGCTCAGCGGCGTAGGCGAGCACCGCGCTGAGTTCCGGCCCGGGTTGCAGGGCCGCGAATGCGCTCTCTCCACCGGCCTTTGCGAGCTTGGCTTCGTCGTAGATTTTGCCGATCTCGGGTAAAACGGCATAGGTCGCCATGGCTCCGGCGAACCCGATGACTCCGATCGACCAAGCCCCTCCCCTTGGAAAACGGCGCGAAACTGCGGCGAGCATGGTGGGCCACATGAAACATACGCCCAGTGCCCATAGTGTGGCCGCAACGAGAGCCGTGACGGGGGAGTTGGCGATGCTCAGCAGATAAAGGCCTATCCCGGCAGGGATGCAGCAAATGCAGAGGAGCCCCATGTCCGAGAAGCGATGCGCCAAGGCGCCGGCGAAATGGCGCATTACGAACATGATTGCTGAAACATAGACGAGCACCAAAATGCCCGGCATTCCGACAGTCTCGCTAAGAGCGACATCGACCCAGCTACCTGGCGCAAGCTCGGACGAAGCAGTCAGGAACATGATCGCGAAGAAAACCCAGAAACTTGGTCGCTTGAAGGGGTCCGCCATCATCTCTCGGAACGGAACGCCGAGATTGCTGCTCTCGGTCTTGGGAAATTCGTGGCGAAACGCCCAGAGACCGAAGACCATGGCGGGAACCATGATCATCGCGACGAGCGCTCGCCAGTCGAATTCAAGAGATTGCAAGAAGAGGAGGGAAAGGAGGCCCCCGACGACGATGCCTGCCGGCCACCATGCGTGGAGTATGTTCAACCGGCCGGTCTTGTCTTCGGGATAGAGAGCCGTCGTAAGGGGATTGATCGAGGCCTCGGTTGCGCCCCAACCTAAGCCGCACACGATCATGCCGGTTGTGAGGGTGGCGTAGACCGCTTCAATGCCGTTCAAGCCGGGCGACAACAGAATCAGGGCAGGCCCGGAAATGAAACAGGCCGATGCGAACAGGATAACCCGTTTTGCCCCGAAAATATCGAGAAGGGGACTGATCACCAACAGGCTCATAGCGAAACCGAGAAAGCTGTTGCCAATGGCGGCAGCGATCATTTGTCCGGAATGAGCCGACGCCACCGGATCGAGGAGCGCAGCTTTGATCGCGCCCGATGCGCCTGTCCGAATGGAAAAAGACAGCGCAGCGGTGAACAGCGCGAGTACGCAGATCCAAAAGATCGACCGTCTGTGCGTTGGCGTGTCCATAGCTGTCCCTCGACTCTGGAAAGTTGTCAGTTCGCGAGTCCGAGGGCGTCGCGGACAATGCCGTGCTCGACCGAGCCGCCCGCGAAATCGTCAAAGGCCCGTTCAGCTTTGCGGATCATGTGACGGGCAATGAAGGGAGCACCTTCAGCTGCGCCCTGTTCCGGATGCTTGAAGGCGCATTCCCACTCCAAGACGGCCCACCCATCGAACCCATAGTGGGTGAGCTTCGTGAAGATACTCGTGAAATCAATTTGGCCGTCGCCGAGCGAGCGGAACCGTCCCGGCCTCTCGGTCCACGGCGAGTAGCTGCCGTAAACCCCTGCGCGACCGTTCGGCCGAAACTCGGCATCCTTCACATGAAAGGCTTTGATCCGATCATGATAGATGTCGATGAATGCGAGATAGTCGAGCTGCTGCAGAACGAAGTGAGAAGGATCGTAGAGGATGTTGGCGCGTGGATGGTCATCGAGTGCTTCCAGGAAGCGTTCGAAGGTGACACCGTCGTGCAGATCTTCCCCGGGATGGAGTTCGTAGCAAGCGTTGACGCCTTCATCGTCGAAGCAGTCTAGGATGGGCTTCCAACGTCGCGCCAGCTCGGCAAATCCCTCCTCGACAAGGCCAGCGGGGCGCTGAGGCCAAGGATATAGGAGATGCCACATTAGGGCGCCTGAAAAGGTAGCGTGCGACGTGCAGCCAAAACGCCGGCTCGCCTTGGCCGCGAGCATCAACTGCTCAGCCGCCCACGCGGTCCGCGCGTCGACATTGCGGTGAAGCTGTGTCGGCGCAAAGCCATCGAAAAGACGGTCATAAGCCGGGTGTGACGCCACCAGCTGGCCTTGGAGATGCGTCGACAGTTCGGTCACCTCTACGCCATTCCCAGCGCAGATGCCTTTCACCTCATCTACATAATCCTGGCTCTCTGCTGCCTTCTGAAGGTCGAAGATGCGGCTGTCCCAAGTCGGGATTTGCACGCCCCTGTAGCCATGGCCTGCCGCCCAACGCGTAATCGAGCCCAGCGAATTGAATGGTGCTTCGTCGCTCACAAATTGAGCAAGGAAAAGGGCAGGTCCCTTCATCGTCAAATCCCTTTCAAATCTTGACCCAGATGGCGCCTTGCGCCGAGGACGCGAGGCAGGCGTCGATGAAGCGCATTCCCGCCAAAGCATCGTCCATCGTCGCCCAGCCAGGCTCTGGCGCGTCTGCGCCGCGGATTGCTTCCCCGAACGCGCGGTAGATGTTGGCAAAGGCCTCCAGATAGCCTTCAGGATGTCCACCGGGGGTGCGCTGAATGCCTCGCACCGCGGCCGAGAGATAGGCGCGATTTCCTCCGGCGTGCCAAAGCTCGGTGGGACGGTCGCGACGTGCGACAGTCAAGCTGTTCGGTCGTTCTTGGGACCAGTGCAGGCCAGCCTCGTCGCAATAGACCGAAATGGCGAGATCGTTCGCGTCGCCAACGAGGACCTGGCTTGCGGTAAGCGTTCCCCGTCCGCCGCCCGACAGCCGGAAAAGGGCCGCCCCGTCATCATCGATGCGTCGCCCGGGTAGCATCGTCAGTTCGGCACAGATGTCGGTCAGCCGTTCACCTGTGACATATTCGACAAGGTTCGCAGCATGCGTACCTATGTCGCCGAATGCGCCAGCCGCCCCCGAGCGCGTGGGATCAGTACGCCACTCGGCTTGCTTGTTACCCTCCAGGTCCCCGGCGCGCGACAGCCAGTCCTGCGTATATTTCACCATCACGCGGCGCACGTTGCCAAGCGACCCGGAGACGACCATTCCGCGCGCCTGCTTTATCAGCGGATAACCGGTATAAGTGTGTGTGACGGCGATGCGCCGGCCGGTTTGCGCGGCCGTATCCGCTATCTTCTGCGCGCTCGCCATGCTTTCGGCGAGCGGCTTGTCGATAATGACGTCGAACCCGGCCTCCATGGCTGCAATTGCGGGGGCGGCGTGTAAGTGATTGGGCGTGACAATTGCCACCGCCTCGATCCGCAAGTCGGCTGGAAGTGCCGCCTCGGCGGCAATCATCATTTCCCAGTTTTCATAGCTTCGATGGATCGCCAGGCCGAGGTCGATGCCCGATGCCCTCGCTTTGTCTGGCGTCGACGACAGTGCGCCAGCCGTCAATTTCCAGTTCCCTGCAATTGCAGCAGCGGTCCGGTGTACCCCACCGATGAAGGCATCACGCCCGCCGCCAATCATCCCGTAGCGGACCGGTCTCATCTCTTGTCTTCAGCTGCCAGCGCTTCGTCACAGCCGGGGCCAATGCCGCCGAGTGCCCATTGGATCGCACCCTTGAGAAGCCCGATATTCTCCGCTTCCGAATAGGACGCGGCAGTGTGTCCGAGTGCTGAATAGAAGGTTCGACCCCGCCCGGTGCAGCGCCACCAAGCCACCGGATGGTCGGCGCCCATGGCGAGGTCCTTTCCGAACATTCCGACCGGACTGTAGCTCGTCTCGTCGATCGTCAGGGCGACATTGAAGCTTTTCGATCGCGGAGACGCGTCGAAACTGTACCATTCATCGGCCCGGCCCCAGCGGCGGGGCAGCCCAGCAATGGCAGGATGATCGCCTTCCGTGCGCACCGATGCCCGCTGAAATTGGGGGTCCATTGGATGGCCTATGAATTTTGCCCCGATGAGGTTGTTTACGAACCAAGGCCAGCTGTGCGAATCGTCGCCCGCCGCGTGGATGCCCACATACCCTCCACCACGCTCGACGAAGGCGCGAAAGGCGGTCTTCTGAGCAGGTGTCAGTACGTCGCCGCTTACATTGTTGAAGATCACCGCATCGAAGCGCGCGAGGATCGATGGGTCGAAGGCAGCTCCGTTCTCTGTTTGATAGAAGCCCCAGCCCTGTTCGTGCGCCATGCTCGCCAGTGCCCGATTAGCAGCTGGAATCGCTTCTTCGTGCCGGAAGCCGTTTGTCTTCGAGAAGACAAGAATTGCGGGCCGCTTGATAGCGGTCGGAAGTTTTGGCGGCTCGGTTTCATATATCTTCACCCCGCCGAGGAAGACACGCTGCACGAAATCCCAGTGCCAAGCCACCGTACCCGCTGAAACCAGGAGGATTGCCAAGAGCATCCAGAGAAGGATGCGACCGAACGTGCGCATCGAAGCTTCCCCGCTAGTTTGTCTGAGCAAGGTACGAGACGACTGCTGCGCGTTGCGCCGGGTCGGACAATGAAACTGTCATCCGTGTGCCCGGCACAAGTTTCATGGGTCCGGCGAGATATTTGTCCAGATTTGGGCGGGTCCAGCTCAATCCGGATTTCTTCAAAGCTGGCGAATAGTTGAATGTCGTGCCGCCGGCTTTCCGGCCGACTATTCCCGACAGGTTGGGCCCAATGCCCGCTTTCTGACCAGCCGATATCTGGTGACAGGTCGAGCAGCGCTGCTTGAAGATCAGTTGCCCGTTCGGCACCGACTGTGCGTAAGCGGCGGGCTGGGCCGGAAAGGCGATAATCAGCACACCGATCAAGCTGCTGCCTCCCGCTAGAAGGAGGGACCGCTTCCATCGTTGTGCTAAAATGCGAAACTGTTTCCGATCGATCATTTGGCAGCCCATATCTCTTAGCTAGTTGGTTGGCGGCGTTGGCAGCCGCGTTTCTGGCCATCGGTGGCCCGAAAAAAGGATGCAGATCGCGTTCCCACCTTCGCGCACAGCCGCAGAGAACCTCAAACTGCTGTTCCTCGAAGTGGCGAGAGATTCCCCATCGCCGCCGTGCCATCGCTTATGCCGATAGGACTGGCCGCAGCGGCCGCTCAAGCCAACCTCGCGATTCTCCGATTCAACGACATCCCTCCGATCATTGAGCCACCCAGACTCATATGACGGTCGGGTTACCCTAGGATTATACTATGGTATATTTCTGTCCGCAAGGACGTCGTGAGCGGGATTGCACTATTTTGATCATCTGCGACTTAGGTTGTCCGCCGCGCGGATGACGTGCGACCCGAAAGACCACGAGGTTGCCACCTCGCGACGTCGAGAGGATTGAGCAGCAACACGCGCAACCTCGGCACGCATTTTGTCACCGTACGGAGACGCAGTTCTGCGTACACAGCTTCGCCGCGACGATGGTACCATCGACAGGTAGTTCGTATTGATGCGGGTGTCCGGAGCAATGATCGCGCATCAGACGGCTTCGTCGGCAACCCGGCAGGGGTCCCTCTCGAAGCAGCAAGCGAGGCGGCTGTCTTGCAGATGGTTCCCCTGACTGAGACGCCGTAGGGCGATAGGTGGACTCAACTGCGTGGTCGACAATTGGTCGACAACCCGAAAACAACAGAAGCAACGCGGACACCGCGTCGAATAACCATCTGAAATTTTGAGGAAAACTGGAGCGGGCGAAGGGATTCGAACCCTCGACCCCAACCTTGGCAAGGTTGTGCTCTACCCCTGAGCTACGCCCGCTCTGGCGGCTGGCGACCTGTGGTGCCAGCGGGTGAGGCGCGCGATTAGCACCGGCTTTTGCACTCGGCAAGCCCTGTTTGCGCTTTTCCTGTCCGGAAAACGCGAAGGGTTGGCATTGGCGGCGAAAATCCCACATAGATGGCCATGCAATCCGGCCCGGCAGGCGCCGACCCACAATAAGGAGCAGTTTTCGTGGCCACTCTCGGTCTCAACCCGCAAGAAAAGGAAGCTGTCGAGGCCTTCCGCCGCGATGTCGCCGAACCGTCGATGACGAAGCTCGTCATCCTCGACTTCTGGGCCGAATGGTGCGGGCCGTGCAAGCAGCTCGCCCCCGTGCTGGAAAAGGTCGCGGCCGATTATGCCGACAAGGGCGTCCTCCTCGCGAAAATCGATGTCGACGCCAACGCCTTCATCGCCAGCCAGTTCCAGGTGCAGTCGATCCCGACCGTCTATGCGATCTTTCAGGGACAGCCCGTCGCCAATCTGACCAACGCCCGCAGCGAAAGCCAGCTCAAGACGATCCTCGATCAGCTGCTCGCGCAGCTTCCCATCGAGAGCGAAGCGGGTGCGCGTGCCGTCGAGATTGCGCCGCTGCTGGAGATGGGCGAATCGGTGCTGGCCGAAGGCGACGGACAGCGCGCCGCCGGCATCTTCGGCCAGATTGTCGAGATCGCGCCCGACAATGCCGCCGCGCATGGCGGGCTGATCCGCGCGATGCTGCTCGCGGGCGATCGCGAAGGCGCCGAGGCCGTGCTCACCGCGCTGCCGGAGGAATTTGCGGGCGATCCCGCCATCGCGCAGGCGAAGAGCGCGCTGGCGCTGGCCGCCGAGGCGGCGGGCGCGGGCGAGCTGGCGCCGCTGGAAGCCGCGGTCGCCGCGGCGCCGGGCGATCATCAGGCGCGATTCGATCTGGCCGCGGCCCAGATCGGCGCGGGCCAGCGCGAGGCGGCGGCCGACAATCTGCTGCATATCGTCGCGGCCGACCGCGAATGGAATGACGGCGCGGCGCGCGCGAAGCTGCTGGCGCTGTTCGAGGCGACCGGCCTGGAGGACCCGTGGGTCGCGGCGCAGCGCCGCCGCCTGTCGCTGATCCTGTTCGGCTGATGGGCGAGACCGCGCCCTTGACGATTCAGCGGATCGCGATTTTCCCGCTGCCCGGCGCCGTGCTGTTTCCGGGGCTGCACTTGCCGCTGCATATCTTCGAGCCGCGCTATTCGGCGATGGTGCAGGAAGTGCTGGCGCGCGACCGGCAGATCGGGATGATCCAGCCGCGCCATATCCCCGGCGAGGAAGCGCGCGAGCCGCCCGCGCTCTATGACGTCGGCTGCGTCGGGCGGATCGTCGATGTCGAGGCGCTCGACGAAG
This sequence comes from Alphaproteobacteria bacterium HGW-Alphaproteobacteria-13, assembly GCA_002842935.1. GTDB lineage: Bacteria > Pseudomonadota > Alphaproteobacteria > Sphingomonadales > Sphingomonadaceae > Sphingopyxis. The sequence goes on from PHEM01000025.1 coordinate 11,137, forward strand.
GGCGTTTCAACCTGGTGCTGGAAGGCGTCGCGCGCTTTCGTGTCCGCCGCGAGCTGGATGTCGCGACGCCCTTTCGGCAGGTCGAGGCCGAAATCGAGACCGAGACCGACGAGGAAGCGGCGCTGTCGAGCATCGAACGCGCCAGCCTGGAACGCGAGGCCAAGCGCTTTGCGCAGCGGCAGGGCTATGTCGTCGACTGGGACGCGGTCGGCCAGCTCGACGATATGACGCTGGTCAACGGCATCGCGCAGGTCGCGCCGTTCGACGCGGCGGCGAAGCAGGCGCTGCTGGAGACCGGGCCGCTGGATGCGCGCGCCGATCTGGTGGTGCAGCTGATGCAGTTCTTTGGCCGCTTCGACGGCGAGGACGGACGCGCGACGCTGCAATAGCGGGCGTGCGCCCTATATCTCCGCGCCCGCGAGCAGGCGCGGCAGGTCCCCCGCCTCGCCGCGCGCCTCGTCCATGAAGAAGCGCTTGAGGGCGGGCATGCGCTGCACCGCGCCAAGTCCCGCGCGGCGCACCGCCGACGCCGTGCGGCCGGGGATACCGAACAGGCGCGTCAGCCCGTCGGTCGCGAGGCTGACCATCAGATTGTCGAGACCGCGCCAGCGCTGATAGCGCGCCAGCAGCGCCGCGTCGCCCAGGTCGAGACCAAGGCGCGCGCCGTCCACCAGCACTTCGGTCAGCGCGGCGACGTCGCGCAGGCCGAGGTTCAGTCCCTGTCCCGCGATCGGGTGGATGCCGTGCGCGGCATCGCCGACCAGCACGATGCGATCGGTGACGATGCGCGCGCTGTGATGGAAGCCGAGCGGATAGGTCATGCGCGGCGCGACCAGCTCCATCGCGCCGAGCGCGTTCCCTGCGCGCTTTTCGAGTTCGGCCGTGAAGCCGCGGTCGCCCAGCTTGGCAAAGGCGGGACCGTCCTTTTCGGACACGGTCCAGACGAAGGCGGAGCGATGGCGGCCCTGTTCGTCATCGACCAGCGGCAGCAGCGCGAAGGGACCGGACGAAAAGAAAATCTCGTGCGCGACATTGTCGTGCGGCCGGGCGTGCGCGACCGCGCCGATCATCGCGTGGTGATGATAGGACCAGTTGGCGATGGCGAAGCCCGCCGCGTCGCGCGTCGGCGACCGCCGCCCCTCCGCGACGATCAGCAGCGGCGCGGCAAGGCGCGTGCCGTCGCCCAGCGTCAGCGTGACGCCATGGGCATCGACGTCGCGCCCGACGACCTTCGTCGGCATGAACAGCCGGACCAGCGGCGCGTCGGCGATGGCGGCGGCCAGCGCAAGGCGAAGCTGGCGATTCTCGACCATCGTGCCCAGCGCGGGATCGGCGGCGGCGGTCACGAAATCCAGCTCGCCCGCCTTCCCGCCGTCGCTGACGCGGATCGCGCGGATCGGACAGCCATGGTCCGCCAGCCGGTCCGCGATCCCCAGCACGTCGAACATCCGCCAGATCGCGCTCGCGATCGCCGAGGCGCGGCCGTCAAAGCCCGGCGCGATCGTCGCCACGGGGTCGGCGGGGTCGACGATCTGGCTCGACAGGCCGTGATGGGCCAGCGCAAGGGCCAGCGCCTGCCCGACAAGGCCGCCGCCGGAGATCAGCACGTCGCTGCGGAGAGTGTCGCTCATGCGTTCCGCTCTAGACCGCTGTGCGGGGAATGGGAAGCGGTTCGCACGAAGCCAGGAAGCCACAAGAAATGCCCACCTCCGTTCGCCCTGAGCTTGTCGAAGGGCCGTTCTTTCTTTTGACGCCGCAAGAAGAAGGACGGTGCTTCGACAAGCTCAGCACGAACGGCTGATGGGTTGGCCTAATCTTTGCGGCTTCCTGGCTTCGTGCGAGTCCGATTCATCCCACCGCGCGAGGCCTCACGCTTGACGGCGAGTCCGGCGCATGTGCATATCGCCATATTCACCATTAAGGACCGTTCACAGCATGGCGAGCCGCAGGGCCATCAACGCTAAGGCCGATTGGCGCACCGTTTTCCGGCAGAGCATCGCGCGGTCGCTGGTGATCGCGGCGGCCGCCCTACTGGCGCTGTTCACCATGTTCCTGACGCTGGCGTTCGCCACCTATGACAGCACCGACGGGGCGCTCAACACCGCGGCGGGGGGCGATGCCGCCAACTGGATGGGCGCCGCCGGGGCCTGGTTCGCCGATCTCGGCCTGTCGGTCGGCGGCGCGCCGATCCTGTTGCTGCTGCCGCTGCTCGCCATTTTCGCGTGGCGGCTGTGGACCGGCGAGCCGCAGCCCTATTGGCTGCGCCAGCTGGCCTACAGCTTCGCGGGCATATTGCTCGTCGGGCTGGGCGCGGAACTGCTGGTCCCGGCCAGCGGCGCGGCGATGCCCGCGGGCTGGGGCGGGATCATCGCGCTCGTCGGCGGCGGCGCCGTCACGCCCTGGTTCGCGCTGGCGGGCGATCCCGCCGCCGCGCTGATCCGCTTTGGCGTGATCCTGCTGTTGATCCTGCTGGGCCTGTGGCTGGCTTGGCGCGCACTGCGGCTGGAAAAGGGCTGGTCGCGGCGCTTCCGGCTGCCCGCCGCCGAAGGTCGCCGTATCGCCGGCGGCGAACCCGCGCCGCCCGCCGCCGGAGAGAAGGCGCGCGCGCCCAATCTTGTCGAGCGTGTCATCCGTCCGCGCCCGCGCGCCGAGCCGAGCGACCGCGCGCCTCCGGAGATCGCCGAGCCGATCCAGCGCTCGCAGCCGTCGAAGCCCCGGCCCAAGCCGCAGACCGAGCTGTTCGCAAATTATCAGCTGCCGTCGATCGATCTTCTGACGCCCGCCCCCGACACGCCGTCGGGGCAGATCGACAAGGCGGGGCTGGAACGCAACGCGCGCCTGCTCGAATCGGTGCTGGAGGATTTCCAGGTCAAGGGCGTGATCACGGCGGTCCGCCCCGGTCCCGTCGTCACCATGTACGAGCTGGAGCCTGCGCCGGGCACCAAGGCCAGCCGGGTGTCGAATCTGGCCGACGACATCGCGCGCAACATGTCGGCGCTGTCCGCGCGCATCGCGCCGATTCCGGGGCGCACCGTGATCGGCATCGAACTGCCCAACGCCAACCGCGAACCCGTGGTGCTGCACGAGATCATCGGCAGCGCGCTGTTCCAGGATCAGGACGGCGACCTGCCGATCATCCTCGGCAAGAATATCAGCGGCGACGCGATGATCGCCGATCTGGCGCCGATGCCGCACCTGCTGATCGCGGGCACCACCGGGTCCGGCAAGTCGGTCGGGCTGAACGCGATGATCCTGTCGCTGCTCTATCGCCTGGGTCCCGACCAGGTGAAGATGATCATGATCGATCCCAAGATGCTGGAACTCAGCGTCTATGACGACATCCCCCACTTGCTCGCACCCGTGGTGACGGAGCCGAAGAAGGCGATCCGCGCCCTGAAATGGGCGGTCGAGCAGATGGAGGATCGCTATCGCATGATGTCGTCGCTGTCCGTGCGCAATCTCAAGAATTATAACGAGAAAGTGCGCGGCGCGCTGGCCAAGGGCAAGTCGCTGGGGCGCCGCGTCCAGACCGGATACGACCCCGAGACCGGCCATCCCGTCTATGAGGAGGAGACGCTCGATTATCAGCCGCTGCCGCAGATCGTCGTCGTCGTCGACGAACTCGCCGACCTGATGATGACCGCGGGCAAGGAAGTCGAATTCCTGATCCAGCGCCTCGCGCAAAAGGCGCGCGCGGCGGGCATCCACCTGATCCTCGCGACGCAGCGCCCCTCGGTCGACGTCATCACCGGCGTCATCAAGGCGAACCTGCCGACGCGCATCAGTTTCAACGTCACGTCGAAGATCGACAGCCGCACCATATTGGGCGAAGCGGGCGCGGAGCAATTGCTGGGCAAGGGCGACATGCTCTATGTCCCCGGCGGCAAGCAGATCACGCGCATCCACGGTCCCTTCGTATCCGACGACGAAGTGCGCGCCGTCGCCGACCATTGGCGCGGGCAGGGCCGCCCCGACTATGTCGAAAGCGTGACCGAGGACCCGGAGGACGGCGGCTTCGCGATGGAAGGCGCGCCCGCGGGCGGCGACAGCGCCGAGGACCGCATGTATGCGAAGGCGTGTCAGATCGTCATCGACAGCCAGAAGGCCTCGACAAGCTGGCTCCAGCGGCAACTCCGCATCGGATACAACAGCGCCGCGCGCCTGATCGAGCGCATGGAGGAGGAAGGCGTCGTCAGCCCCCCCAACCATGTCGGCCGCCGCGACGTGCTGACCGACCAATATGGGCAGTCGAACTGACGCGGCGGAACCCGCTCCCCTGCGCGGCATGTTGAATGAAGCCCGACGACAGGGTTCAGCCGGGGTTCAACGCCCCGATGCGATCAGGCGGTCCATGATAGGAAAAGAGAGCCGGATGACCGATAACAAGCCCCGCCCGACCTTGATCCGCGCCGCCGCGTGGATGCTGGCGCCCGCGCTTGCGGCCGGGGTCGCCCTTGCCGCGCCCGCGATCGCGCAATCGGCGAATGCCCTGTCGGCGATCCAGTCGCACCTAAAATCGACCGGTTCGATGACCGCCGATTTCGTCCAGACCGACCGCAACGGCCAGCGCCTGTCGGGCCAGTTGACGCTGAAGCGCCCCGGCAAGATCCGCTTTCAATATCAGAAGGACGTGCCGATGCTGATCGTCGGCGACGGCAGTTCGCTGACCATGATCGACTATCAGGTCAAGCAGGTACAGCGCTGGCCCGTCAAGAATTCGCCGCTGAGCGCGCTGCTCGACCCCGACCGCGACCTCAGCCAATATGCGACGCTGATGCCGACTTCGACCGACGATGTGGTGAGCGTCGAGGTCCGGGACCCCAAGCGTCCCGAATATGGCACGATCACCATGGTGTTCGTCCGCGACGGCGCCGCGCCCGCCGGGCTGCGCCTGCGCGGTTGGGTCGCGCTCGATTCGCAGAACAACCGTACGCGCATCGACCTGACGAACCAGAAGTTCAACGTCGCGGTCGCCGATTCGGCGTTCAAGTGGACCGACCCCAGGCCGAAGCAGCGGCGATAGGCAAACCGCACAAAATATAAAACTTCCGCTTCCCCGAGCGAAGACGAGGGGGACGTTCGAGCGGAGCGAGAACCGCACTGCCGCAGCCTCGACTTCGCTCGGCAATGCCCCTCGTCTTCGCTCGGGGAAGCGGAAGTTTTGGAGCGCCGCTCATTCACTCCCCCATTTTCCGTCCAACCGACGGTGTGCATCGACGAACGGCGGCGAGGGTCTCGATGCGTCGATTCCCGTTCAGCTTGGCGACAGGGAAATGGGTCTATTCAGTCTCTCGAAGGCGCCGCCAAGGTCCCGGTTTCGGGTTTCCCCCTGTTGCCCCATCCGGTCGGCCAGGCGTCTTCTTTCAAGAGCGTGACGAACGCTGACCTTGAACCCCCGTTCCACCGCCCCTGGGACGGGGGTTTATGTTTGCGGGCAAGCTTCCCGCCCGGCAAAGTTGCGCGCCGCCGCCCGCGCCGATAGAGGCGGGTCTCATGACAAGCCTCAGCATCGCTTCCTGGAACATCAACAGCGTTCGTGCCCGCATCGGCATCGTCGAGAAATTCCTGCGCGAGGAAGCTCCCGACATCCTGTGCCTTCAGGAAACCAAGGTCGAATGTGGCCTGTTCCCCAAGGGCATGTTCGAACAGCTCGGCTATTCGCACATCGTCACCAACGGCCAGCGGATGCACCATGGCGTCGCGATCGTCAGCAAGGTGCCGCTGGCCGACATCCGCAAATATGACTGGCAGGCGAACGGCGAGGCGCGCCATATCGGCGTGACGCTGCCGT
>PHEM01000412.1 GCA_002842935.1 Alphaproteobacteria bacterium HGW-Alphaproteobacteria-13
TGATCCGGCAACTGCCCTGTGCCTCAACCGCATTTCGGAACCGGGTGCGACCGGACCAATGATCGCCATGTGCGAGCCGGTCCGCTGCCCCAATGCCTGTATTGTCGAACGGCATCGCCCGGCCTGGCAGTGCGGAGCTGACGAGGCGCGGCTGTTGCTGCGCGAGAAGCGGCTTCCAGAACCGCAACGGGTGACGCTTCAGGCCGAGGGGGCAAGGATCGAGAGGATCCTGTCGCAGATCGGTCCCGAAGCGAAGTAAGGCTGATAATCCCCCGCAAGCGTCCAGGGGAAGCCGTCCTGGTCTTGCGGCGTCGACATTCCAGCTGGCGGCCGCAGCCAGCGTGAAGGCTACAGATTGGCGGACATGGTGGCCAGAAGTCGCTTGAACACGGCAACTTCATCGCCCGATATGCCGGCGAGCAACCGTTCATAGACCACATCGGCTTCCGCTCTGAGCGCGGGCAGGATGCCGATCGCCTTAGGACGCAGGTGCAAGGGCCACACCCGCCGATTGCCTTCCACAGCCCGGCGCTCGACGTAATCCGCCTTTTCGAGTTGGTCGATGACGTGACCGACGCTGGCGCGTTCCAGTTCGAGGCATTTGGCCAGCTCGGTCTGGGTCAGACCGGGCGTGCGGAAGATATAGGCGAGAGCGCGCCATTGGGTTCGGGTCAGCCCGAACTTCGCGGTCGAGGAATCGAACACGCGGCGCAGCTTGCGCGGAACCTCCTCAACCAGGAACACCAGCCCATCGGCCTCGGTGAGGTAGCTCTGCTGGTCGGACGTGTTCGCCATGCCACAGCTCATAGCTTCCGATTGACCAAAAGGACAGCCTTTACTGTAAGGCATCATACAGTAAGATAAAAGCATGTCGAATCCGCCCGTCACGCTCTCCGGCCATTCCGGCCATGCTATCGCCGCCCTGATCGAAGGCCCTGAGCAGGGTATGCCGGTGCTGCTCGCCCACGGCGGCGGGCAGACCAAGCGGGCGTGGAAGCGGGTGACGGCGATGCTGGCCGACTGCGGCTTTCGCGCTATCGCGCTCGATTTGCGCGGTCATGGCGACAGCGCTTGGGCCGATGACGGAGCCTATGACATTGTCGATTTCGCGGGCGACCTGATCGCGATTGCCGGGTCGCTCGACCGCAAGCCCGCACTGATCGGGGCGTCGTTAGGCGGACTTGCCGGGATCATGGCCGAAGGCGAGGTCGCTCCCGGCAGCTTCGCCTCGCTGACCTTGGTGGACATCACACCGCAAATGGAGGCGGGCGGTGTTACGCGCGTAGTCGGGTTCATGGCTGCCCATGCCCGCGAGGGCTTTGCCTCGCCCGAGGAAGCGGCGCGCGTGATCTCCGAGTATCTCCCCCATCGTCCAAGCCGCAAGGCGTCGTCCGGCCTCGCCCACTATCTGCGGCAGAAGGGCGACGGGCGCTATTACTGGCATTGGGACCCGGCATTCATCGACGGCATCATGCGGCGCCATGCCGAGCGCGGCGACAGCAGCGACTTTGGGCGCACAGAATTGGGCGAAGCCGCATCGCGGCTTGCGCTTCCGGTCCACCTGATCAGGGGCGGATCGAGCGATCTGGTGTCACCGGAAGCCGTGGCGCATTTCCGCGCGCTCGTGCCGCATGCCGCTTACAGTGACATCGCCGATGCGACGCATATGGTGGTCGGCGACCAGAACGATGCCTTTGGCGACGCGATCCTCGATTTCCTTGTCCGCACGCACGGAAAGGCGGTCGCGGCATGAACGATCCGGCAGCAAGCATGGACCTCGACCAGCTCCGTTCGATGTTGCTCATTGCGCCGTTCCACCAATGGCTGGGGCTGGATATCGCCGAACTGACAGACGACGCGCTGATCCTTGAAATGCCGTGGCGCGACGAGATCGTCTCCAACCCGATGATCGGATCGGCGCATGGCGGCATCCTCTCGGCGCTGATCGACCTGACCGGGCTTTACACGATCAACGCGCTCGGCGGATCGGCGCGCGCCACCGCCGATATGCGGGTCGATTTCCATCGCCCTGCGACCTCAGGTCCGCTGCGCGCGATTGGGCGGGTGGTCAAGCTGGGCAAGCAGATCAGTGTCGCGGAGACCCGCATCGAGGATGCCGAAGGGCGATTGCTGGCCAGCGGGCGGGGTGCCTATGTCGGCTAGGTTCCGAATCTACGGCGGCGCAGCGTTGGTGCTGGCTCTGGCCGCGTGCGTCCCGGTTTCCCATCCCGGAGCACGGCCCGCGTTGCGCACTGCCGAGACGACCGAGGCGGGGCAGACCCTCGCCGCGCGCGGCAACACGGCCTGGCCGCCGGACCAATGGTGGCGCTTGGCGGGCGATCCGCAACTGACCGCGCTGATCGAGGAAGGCCTCGCCAATTCACCGCAGGTCGCGGTGGCGGTGGCGCGGGTCAGGCGCGCGGAAGCCGAGGCGCAGCGGGTCGGGGCCGCACGGCTCCCCTCGATTGGGGCCGAGGCCGAAGGCGGCCTGCGCCGCCAGAGCGGCAACAACGGCATTCCCGCGCAGTTTCTGCCCGATGGCTGGAAGGATTACGGGCAAACTTCGCTGAGCTTCGGCTTCGACCTCGACCTGTGGGGGCGCAACCGGGCGGCCCTTGCGGCAGCGACTTCGGATGCCCGAGCGGCGGCGGTCGATGCGGCGCAGGCCCGCCTGGTGCTGTCGGAACTCGGTCGCCATTATCGCGAGCGCGACAACGCCGCAGCCATGCTCGCCAACCGCCAGGCGATGCGCGACATTGTCGCCCAGCGCCAGCGCAACGGGCTCGACAACCTCGCCAGTCTGCGCCGCGCCGATGCCGAGGTCGCCGGAGCAGAGCAGGATCTAGCCGCAGTTGACGAGAACATCGGCATCCGGCGCAATCAGCTGGCCGCGCTCCTGGGTGCTGGCCCCGATCGGGGGCAGTCGATCACCCGTCCGCCACTGGCGCCTTCAACGCCCGGCGGGGTTCCCGCTGGTGTCACCACCGACCTGCTCGGCCGGCGTCCCGATATCGTCGCCGCGCGCGAGCGGGTCGAAGCGGCGGCAAGCCGGGTCAAGGTCGCGCGGGCCGGGTTCTTTCCCTCGATCAACCTCAGGGCGCTGATTGGCCTGCAGGCCCTGGGTCTCGGCAATCTTGTCGATTCCGGCTCGCTGTTTGGAAGCGTCGGCCCGGCAATCAGTCTGCCGATCTTTCAGGGCGGCGCGCTCAAGGCGCAATATGGCAGCGCCGAGGCAGCCTATGACGAGGCCGTCGCAAACTACAACCAGACTGTGGTCACCGCCTACCAGCAAGTTGCCGACGCGGTGACCCAACGCGACGCGGCGGACAAGCGGCTTCGCGCGGCCCGCACCGCACTGGCCGCCAACGAAGATGCACTCGGTCTGGTGCGCACACGCTACGAGGCCGGGCTTGCCAGCTATCTCGACGTGCTCGCGAGCGAACGCGGCGTGCAGGACCTTCGCCTCGCCGTTATCGGCCTTGAGACATATCAGCGCGGCGCGACGCTGGCGTTGATCCGCGCGCTGGGCGGCGGGTTCGACGCGGCCACTACCCAACCATCAGGACAGACCGACCAATGAGCGATACCGCGACACAAGCTGCCGAAGTCGATCCGGAACTGTCCGCCTTTCGCAAGACCCGCCGGACGATGTGGCTCAAGCGCCTGGCCATCGCGCTGGCAATCGCGGCGCTTGCCTGGGGTGCGTGGTATGTGCTGGTCGCTCGCAACTATGTCAGCACCGACAACGCCTATGTGAACGCGCGTATGGCGCAGGTCACCCCGCTGATTGCAGGATCGGCCATCGAGGTGCTCGTCGAAGATACGCAGCAGGTGAAGGCCGGGGACGTCCTGGTCAGGCTCGATCACGCCAACGCCAGGATCGCCGTCGCGCAGGCCGAGGCCGATCTTGCCGCTGCTCGCCGCAAATTCGGCCAGACCGTTGCGACCAACAGCGCGCTATCGG
>PHEM01000413.1 GCA_002842935.1 Alphaproteobacteria bacterium HGW-Alphaproteobacteria-13
ATGGGAACCTGGCAACCGCCCTCGCACCGCCGCAGGAACGCCCGCTCCGCGGCCACGCAGCGCTCCGTCGACGGATCGTTGAGAAAGGAGATCATCTCCTTAATCGTCGAGTCGCCGAGGCGACACTCGATGCCCAGCGCACCCTGTCCGATGGCAGGGAGCGAAATCCCTATCGGCAGATATTCACTGATCCGGTCGGCAAAGCCGAGACGCTTCAGGCCCGCGGCTGCAAGGATCACTGCGTCCAGTTTCTCCGTCTCCATTTTCCCGAGGCGCGTCTCCACGTTGCCGCGGATCATCACCATCTCCAGGTCGGGCCGGACGGCCCGCAACTGGGCCTGGCGACGGAGGGCGCTGGTGCCGATCCGCGCGCCGCACTGCTGGCCCGCTTCCCATTGTCGCGGGTGAGCGAAGCCTTCCACGACGACATGCTTGGTGTCCTGCCGCCGGTCCATATCCGGGGCATGCCCGGGTTTCTGGTCAGCGAAGCCGTGACCGAGGATGTCCATGCCCAATTCGTCGAGCGCGGTGGCCGCTTCTACGGGGCCTATGTGGCGCTGCGCGATCCCGCGACCTGGATCACCGACGCGGCGATTCTCTCGTTCGAGGCCGCGCATCCCGACCCGCGGATGCTGGACTGGTATCCGGACGATGCCGACGGCCATTGAGGGGAGGGGGCTTGGAGCCGGTGTTCCACTGGGGAGACCAGCCATGCTTCGCTACTATTCCGGGATCGGCGCGCGCGCCACGCCGCCCGAAGTGCTCAGCCTGATGACCCGCGCCGCCTTTGCGCTCACCAAGCGCGGCTATGTCCTGCGCTCGGGCCACGCGATCGGCGCCGACAGCGCGTTCGAACGTGGGGCTGGCCGCGATGCGCAAATCTTCCTGCCGGCGGCGGGCTGGCGCGGCTCGGCGAGTTCGCTTCATCCCGAGGGATTAGGCGCCGAGCTCTGGGGCAGGGCGCGCGACATTGCTGCCGCGCATCATACCGCCTTCGCCGGGCTCTCGGCCTTCGTCCAGGCGCTGCACACGCGTAACGTCTTCCAGGTGCTCGGGCCTTCACTCGAGTGCCCTTCGGAATTCGTGCTGTGCTGGACGGCCGACGGCGAGGCCTCGGGCGGCACCGGCCAGGCGCTGCGCATCGCTGCGACATACGGCGTCCCCGTCTACAATCTCCAGCGGAGCCACGAGCGCGCCCACGTCGAGCGCCACCTCGTCCTCTGATCCTTCAACCCCGCGCATTTGCGTCGTTCTTGTCTGCGTCCCGGCGTCTTGACGCATGGGGGCAGCGGCGCTGCGCGATGCCAAGCGAAAGCCTCGACCATGTCGTCTCGTACGCTCTCCCTCGAAATTGCCTGTACCCCGGACGAGGCTGCACGCTTCGCCGCAGTCGAACTGTTCCTCGCCGACCTTGCGGCCGACCCTGATGCGCTCCCGCCTGGCGAACTCGATGCGGTGTTCGGCGCCAACGCGAAGCCGACCATTCTCGGGCTCGTCGGCCATCCCGAGCCGCTCGGGATTACCTGCCGCTATGATCGCGATGCGGGCGTGCTCAAGCTTTTGGGCGTAGACGGCCGCCCCAATCTCGCGGCGCTCCCGGTGCTGCTGCTCTGGCTTTATCCCGAGAAGCTGCCGATCGCCTACTCGGTCCACGTGACCGAGCGGCCTGACCTCGCGGTCTGGACGATCGTTTCGCTCCAGCGGATCGAGATTACCCAGAATCCCGACGAGGTGCCTGCGCGCCTCGAAGCGCTGCGCGCGGCTCTGCCCACGCCGCGCCGGCTCGATCTCCTGCCCACCCGGCCGCTGCCCCGTCCGGAAGGCTGAGCCGGTTTCAGGCGGCGGCCTGCGCTTCCCAGCGTCGGGGCCGCGTGACGCGGGCCGGGAGGGGCTCCCCTTCCTTCCAGAACTGGTGCGCAACGCCTTGCCCGGCAAGCAGCGCTTCCAGCGGTTCGGCCACCTCATTGTCGCGGTCGTGGATATGAACCGCGCAGGCATCCTCGCCGGTGTCTTTCAGCACCAGGCTCGCAATTGGGGTGTCGGCGTCAAGATTGACGCGCAGGCCCTTCACGAACCGGCGCTTTTCGGCGACCGCCTTGGCGATGAGGTAGCGCTCGTCGCTGGTCTCGTAGGGCAGCCATTCGGCGGTGACCGGCATCAATGCGACCTCGATCAGATCGAAGGTGCCTTCGCGCCGCCGCGCGAACGAGCCCGCGATCACGAGGTGGTCCTGCTCGCCCTTGCCGCCGTGCTGCGCCTGCCACAGCGCGAGTTCGCCCGCGAAGCGCTTGTGGAACCGGCGTGCCATGTCCGGGTCCATCACGAAGGGCATGTCGCCGACATGGCGCAGGACAATCCGCTCCGCGCCGTGGGCGGCCACGATCTCCTTGATCTCGCCGACCATCACCATCATCTCGTCGCGCGAGCGGTAGACCCGCTCGAGCGCGGCGCGGCGGCGGGCGCGGATATCCTCCTTCTCCTCCAGCTTGAAGCTCTCGGGCACGAACAGCACGTGGGGCAGGGCTTCCTGCTTGGCCCGGCACGAGGCCGCCGCCTCGAGCAGCGCGCGGCGCACCACGAACCAGCTGCGCTTGCCTGCCATCTTGGGATGCCAGTGCGTGAGTTCAGCCCGGTCCCACAGGACGTGGAGCAGCCCGCGCATCGACAGCTTCTGCCCCG
>PHEM01000026.1 GCA_002842935.1 Alphaproteobacteria bacterium HGW-Alphaproteobacteria-13
TCGATCCGTAGGCTGACGGTTGTGACGAGAATGACGGAGGAGGGGCATGTTCAGGCCAGCTTCCTGGACACAGGACCCGGCATGCCCGATGAAGTGATCCGGCGCCTGTTCGAGGCCTTCGTGACCACCAAGGAAAGCGGAATGGGTATAGGCCTCTCCATATGCCGCTCCATCATTGAAGCGCATGGCGGCCGCCTGTGGATGGAGCCCGCGCCCGGCGGCGGCACGGAGTTCCACTTTTCGCTGCCTCCACAATCGCTCTCAAGCCAATGAACCCCACAGAAAAGATTTTCGTCATAGACGACGACGAAGCCGTCCGGGGGTCGCTCTGCGCCTTGCTGGAAGCCGCGGGCTTCGGCGTCGCGGCCTTCGCCTCTGCCGTCGCCTTCCTTGGGCACTATTCGGCGGATCTGGCGGGATGCATCGTCACCGACATCCGCATGCCGGAAATGGACGGCCTCGAACTGCAGCAGGAACTGGTGCGCCGCCGGGCCCGCCTGCCGCTCATCGCCATGACCGGGCAGGGCGACGTGCCGCTCGCCGTCCGGGCCATGAAGGCGGGCGCCGTCGATTTCATCGAGAAGCCGTTCGACGCCGACGACCTGCTGGCCGCCGTCGAGCGGGCGCTGGAAATGTCGCGCACCCGTCCGGCGGGCCTGCCCGCTCAGGAAGCCGCCGCGCTTGTGGACAGCCTGACGTCGCGGGAGCGCCAGGTCCTCGAACATCTCGTCGCCGGTCACCCGAACAAGGTCATCGCCTACGAACTCGATATCTCGCCAAGAACGGTCGAGGTCCACCGGGCCCATCTGATGGAGAAGTTGAAGGTTCGGAGCTTGCCGGAGGCCGTGCGGATCGCGCTCGCGGCCGGCGTCGTCCCCGCGGAGAAGAAAATAGGCTAGGGACACCCGCGTAGAATTACGGATACATCGGCGGCAAGCCCGCTGCTACCTTCCGCCTGCGGCGCAATGCAGGCCGCGAAGGTATATTGTCCATGCAGATGTCTCCGTCAAGTTCGCCAACCATCTACGTCGTCGACGATGATGACGCCGTGCGCGAATCCGTGCGGTTTCTTCTCGAATCCTTCGGCATGACGGTGCGCGACTACGCGGATGCCCGGGCCTTCATCGATGCCGAGAAGCCCGCCGGCCACCTGCAGGGCAGGAATTGCTGCCTTCTGCTGGACCTCCACATGCCGGGCATGAGCGGAGCCGATCTCCTTGAGCATTTGCAGGCATCGGGCATTCCCATTCCCGCCATCGTTCTGACCGGCCGGTCGAGCGTTGCCCTGCGTGAGCGTGTGGAGCGTGCTGGCGCGCTCGTCCTTCTGGAGAAGCCTGCGGAAGAAAGCGATCTCTCGCGTGAAATCGGGCGCGCACTCGCCATCGCTTCGGGCGACTGACACCGAAAAATCGCACATTGCCTGCAACGAAATGCAGTCTCTACGGGTTTTCCCCGAATGTTCACGAGCAGCCCCCCGTGGCATCCTTCCATCGTTCCGCCGAACCGGCATCTTTCCAGTCGGCTCACATGAAGGGGTAGCTCATGTCCATCGGCACGAAAACCTTCAATCACGCAACATCCGGTCAAGTGCCGGATATGGGCGGGCTCGTCGCATTTCTCGGAACGAACGGATTTTCCGGTGAAGCGGAAAATTGGGATGAGGGCAGGGTGTCCGGTTTTCCCACCGCTGCCTCTGTGCTCGAATTCGAGAGAAATCAGGCCATCTTTTCCGACGGCGATCCGGCAGGCTCTTTTTACAAGGTGACGAGTGGGGCGGTGCGCCTGTGCAAGCTCTTCGCCGATGGCCGCCGGCAGATCGCTGGCTTCTGCTTCCCTGGTGAATATTTCGGGCTTGCCTGTCAGGGCAAGGAATATGCGCTGACCGCCGAGGCGATGATTGGCACAACGGTCGTGCGGTTCCCGCATAGCTGCCTCGCCGATCTCGACCGGAGTTCAGCCGAGTTCCGCTCGCATCTCGTGGCACTGCTTTGCGGCGAGCTGTCGCTCGCCCAGAACCACCTCCTGATGCTTGGCCGCCAGACGGTGAAGGAGCGCATCGCATCCTTCCTGCTGATGATGCTCGACCGGCGCGGCCGGGACCGCAGGGATGGCGTCATGCTCGACCTCCACATGGGACGCCAGGACATCGCCGACTATCTCGGACTGACGATCGAAACGGTCTGCCGGACGATCAGCGATCTCAAGCGCGCGGGCGTCCTGGGCGTTCCCGGACCGCGGGAAATCGTCGTGAAGAAGATCCGGTTGCTGCAGGACACAGCGAACGGCGAAGCGTGATCCGCGCCGTTGCAGCGTTCGGTTATGTCCGTCAATGTCGATCCTGCGTCTTCGGGTCGGCGGGGCAGCGGCGCTGAGGCGGCGCTAGGGCAGAATGTGGACAGGGCCGGGGGCAATCCCGGCCCTTTTTCATTGGGCTCGACACATTCCGGGGCCGGGCGCTAAATGAGGCCATGCCGAAACGCCCTGGGAACCTGCTCCGCCGCGCCCGACGCTGAGACAAATCAGCAATGCTCCGGGCTGGTTTCGCGTCTATTGTGAGAAGATCGGCTGCGGGCATCATTCGGCTGTGCCGATTGCGCCCCCTCATCATCCGGTGGGGACCGGAGACGCCCAGCGACGTGCTGCGGCGCTCTCTGAAATGCACGAAATGCGGGGCGAAGGGCGCGAGCATCAAGCGGCCCGGCTATGTCGATAATTCAGGACTGCCGGAGCCATTCCCTGTCGAGTGGGCGGTGAAGGATTAAGCGAGGGGGGCTCAATGTGCCACTGGAAATGCAGGTATTTGGTCTTCGCGATCTTGGCTATTGCGGCTTGCCTTTCCCGACCTGCAAATGCCTCCGGCTACCTAACCGGACGCGACTACCTCGAAATCAACGAGGCGTCTGACCGAGCCTATGTGGTCATGGGCGTGATAGACGGTCTCATTACTGCATGGGATTTGGACGCCGACAATCCGCAGAATGGGGTGAGGAAAAAAGTGCTCATTCGCTGTCTAGACGGAAGGTCTCGGGCAGATGCGGAGGCGAAAACCTATGTCTTTCTGCATCGCTATCCTGAGCATCTCGACAGCGGCATTGCCACGATTGTTCCTATGGCTTTGACAGTATTTTGTGACGCCTAAGCGCGCCGCATCTGGCCGACGATCCGCGCGACCGATTTCTCATGCATCTGTAGCCGGGCGGCGATCTTGGCATTTGTGAGCCCCTGAGACTTCAACCGCATGATGGTTTCGTTCCGGCGTTGGCGCTGCTGGCGATCGAGCGCGCGCGCTTCCTGCTGTGTGACGTGAATGGCCGTCTCGGGCGGCAGGGCGGCGCTGGCGCTCATGACGGCATGGGAGGCGATGCCGAAGGGCTGGCCGGAAGCGAGGGCCTTGCGGGCGATGGCCGGGCGGCATCAAGCCGGGCGCGCAATTCGCGTTTGTTCCGGTCGCGCTCGCGGGCGGCTTCGGCGCTTCGCCGGAGGCGGCGGCTTCGTCTAGGGAGTTGGCAAAGGTGGAATTCGGGCACACGGCGGGTTCGAGGCAGATTTTTTCGTATTTTACGGGCTGTAACCGGGGGTCGAAGGTGACAGTAACCGGGGGAGTATTGCTAAGCTCTTGATTCATCTAATATTTGCCTGAAAAAAAGCGCCGATAATATATATTATGAAGAATAATTTCACTCCCAAAGGTCGGGTTTCCGCGCATTTCTTCGCTCGAAGCCGCGCATCGCCCGGAATCCCCCTCAATCCACTTTCGTCACACATTGGGTAATTCGATGACGGGCTGAACGGATCGCCCGCTCGTTTGTTCTTCCGTTAATGGGCGCTGGGGGCGTCGAAGTCTGGAGGAACAGATCAATGACGCAATTCAGAAAGATCCTGCTTGCCGGTACCGCAAGCTTCGCGCTCGTCGCGACGCCGGTTGTCGCGGCCGATGTTCTCGGCGGCGCCACGGGTGCTGCCTCGGGCACGGCCTCCGGCGCAGTCGACGCCACCGGTACTGCTGCCGGTAACACGATCGACGGCTCCGCTGAAACCGCTGGCGATGCCGAAGTCGGCGCTGGTCCGGACGGTGCCTCCGTCGGCGGCGGCATGAGCGCCGAAGTCGCCGGTTCCGCTGGCGGCTCTGGCCTCTCCACGGGCGCCAAGGGCGGCGTTTCGGTCAATGGCGAGGCGCAGACCCCGAGCGATGGCGAAATCGGCCAGAGCATCCAGGGCGCCGCCGAGCAATCCCGTGAGGCCGCCGAAAGCATGACTGGCGCTGCCACGGGCGCTGCGTCTGGCGCCGCTAGCGGCCTCTCTGAAGGAGCCTCGAGCCTCAACGCAGACGGCAAAGGCGCCGTAAGCAGCGATACGGACGCTGAAAGCGGCGACGAAGCCTCGACACGCGGCAATATCGTGAGCGACAGCATGGCGCAGATGGATACCGGCGGCAGCGTCGATGTCGACACGCCGGCGCCGCCTGCTTCCGGCATCGAGAACGCGCCCACGGCGCCCGATGCGCCCGGCGCCGCCGATGTTGATCCCACCTCCAGGCTCACGGAGATGGGCTACACCGATATCGCGCCGGCTGAAGGTTCGGTCGCATCAGGTGGCGAAGCCTCTTACACGGCCACCAACGCCGAAGGCCAGCGCGTCAACGTCGTTGTCGATGGGCGCACCGGCGCTGTGGTGAGCGAGCAGCCTGCTGATGAGACGCAGGACGGCGTGGAGTAAATCCCGCCCGGAAATGCTCGGATATTGGATGAAGATTGGCGCGGAATACGGCAGTAGTCCGCGCCTTTCTGTATGGATCGGCATGTGCCTGTGTGAAGGGTGTTTTGATGATTTGCTGAACCGAAGGCGTCCTCGCTGGTTGTTGAGGAAGGCGCGCCTGACCGGCTCTAACCGGGCGCGCGAAATCCAGACAGGAGGAACATGGCAATGACCGATCCTTTGGGTGATATGCTCACCCGCATCCGCAACGGCCAGCAGGCGAAGAAGGACAGCGTCCTGACGCCCGCCTCGACGTTGCGCGTCCGCGTGCTCGACGTGCTCCAGCGCGAAGGCTATATCCGCGGCTACAGCGAAGAAGCGCTGGGCGCGAAGGGCCAGCACAAGGGCATCCGCATCGAGCTGAAATATTTCGAGGGCCAGCCGGCGATCCGCCACGTGGCCCGCGTGTCGAAGCCGGGCCGCCGCGTCTATTCGGGTTCCAAGGAACTGCCGATCGTGCGCAACGGCCTGGGCATCACCATCGTGTCGACTCCGCGCGGCGTCCTGTCGGATGCCGAGGCCCGCGAGCATAATGTCGGCGGCGAAGTGCTGGCGGAGGTGTTCTGATGTCGCGCATCGGTAAAAAGGCAGTGGAGATCCCCGGCGGCGTCACCGCCGCGATCGACGGCGGCACGCTGTCGGTCAAGGGTCCCAAGGGCACGCTGGCGATGCCGCTGTCCGACCTCATCAAATATGAAGTCGGCGAAGGCAGCATCGCGGTCCAGCCCGCGAACGACAGCCGCGAGGCGCGCGCCTTCTGGGGCATGCAGCGGACTTTGGTGCAGAACCTGATCACGGGCGTGACCGAGGGCTTCACCAAGGTGCTGGAGATCACGGGCGTCGGCTATCGCGCCAACTCGCAGGGCAAGACGCTGAAGCTTCAGCTCGGCTACAGCCATGATGTCGATTTCGCGGTGCCCGAAGGCATCGAGATCAAGACGCCGGACAACACGACGATCGAGATCAGCGGCATCGACAAGCAGAAGGTCGGTCAGGTCGCGGCGGAAATCCGCCGCTGGCGCAAGCCCGAACCCTATAAGGGCAAGGGTATCAAGTATCGCGGCGAGTACATCTTCCGCAAAGAAGGCAAGAAGAAGTAAGCCATGGCACATCTTACCCCTTTCCAAAAACGCCGCCAGCGCGTCCGCACCGCCCTCCGTCAGCGCGCCGCCGGGCGTCCGCGCCTGTCGGTGCACCGTTCGGGCCGTCATATCTATGCGCAGCTCATCGATGACGCCGCCGGCAAGACGCTGGCCGCCGCCTCGACGCTCGACAAGGACGTGCGCGGCAAGACCGGCGCGACGGCGGCCGCTGCCGCCGATGTCGGCACGCGCCTTGCCGCCGCCGCCAAAAAGGCGGGCGTGACGCAGGTCGTGTTCGACCGTGGCGGCTTCCTGTTCCACGGGCGCATCAAGGCGCTGGCCGACGCGGCTCGCGAAGGCGGATTGGAGTTCTGATATGGCAGACGAAGTACAGAGTGTCGAAGGCGCTGTCGAAGCGACCGAAAACACCGGCGCCGCGCCGCGCCGTGGCCGTGGCGGCCGCGACGGGGGCCGCGGGGGTCGTGAAGGTGGCCGTGGCCGCCGCGACGACCGCCGTCCGCGCGACGAGGATGGCGGCGAGGAGCTGATCGAAAAGCTCGTCCACATCAACCGCGTCTCGAAGACCGTGAAGGGCGGCAAGCGCTTCGGTTTCGCCGCGCTCGTCGTCGTCGGCGACGGCAAGGGCCGGGCCGGTTTCGGCCATGGCAAGGCGCGCGAAGTGCCCGAGGCGATCTCGAAGGCGACCGCCGCCGCGAAGAAGGCGATGATTCGCGTTCCGCTGCGCGACGGCCGCACGCTGCACCATGACGGACGCGGTCATTTCGGCGCGGGCAACGTCACCGTGCGCTCGGCGCCCGCCGGGACCGGCATCATCGCCGGCGGCCCGATGCGCGCTGTGTTCGAATCGCTGGGCGTGGCCGACGTCGTGACCAAGTCGGTCGGCACGTCCAACCCCTATAACATGATCCGCGCGACCTTCGAGGCGCTCGGCGAGCAGACCAGCCCCAAGGCGGTTGCGCAGCGCCGGGGCAAGAAGGTTTCGGACCTGATCAAGCGCGGCGGCGCGTCCGACCGCGCGGCCGAGGCCGAAGCCGCGGCGGTGACGGAGTAAGACGATGGCCGACAAGAAGATCAAGATCCGCCAGATCGGTTCGCCGATCCGTCGTCCCAAGAGCCAGCGCGCCATCCTGACCGGCCTTGGCCTGGGCAAGATGCACCGCGAGGTCGAACTGGTCGACACCCCGGAAGTGCGCGGCATGATCCGCAAGCTTCCCCACATGGTGGAAGTCGTCGAGGGCTAGAGCCGATGAAGCTCTATCGCCTGTTGACCGGTCCCGACGACAGCAGCTTTTGCGCGCGCGTCGAGGGATTGCTCAACCGGGGGTGGCAGCTTCACGGCAGCCCCTCGATCACCCAGGTCGATGGCCGGGGCTATGTCGCCCAGGCCATTGTGATGGAGAAGGCCGGGCCTTATCCGGGCTTTCAGCCGTCGAGTGAAATCGAACCGGACTGACATCTGTCGGTCCACAGCGCGAACATAGCGAAAGCGAGTGCAATATGACTATCAAGCTTAACGATCTTCGGGACAACAATGGCGCCCGCAAGGGCCGGATGCGCGTCGGACGCGGCATCGGCTCGGGCAAGGGCAAGACCGCCGGGCGCGGCCAGAAGGGCCAGAAGAGCCGTTCGGGCGTCGCGATCAACGGCTTCGAGGGCGGCCAGATGCCGCTCCACATGCGCATCCCGAAGCGCGGCTTCAACAATATCTTCGCCAAGGATTATGCGATCGTCAATCTGGGCATGGTCCAGAAGCTGGTCGACGCGAAGAAGCTCGATCCCAAGGCGACGGTCGATCACGCCGCGCTGAAGGCGGCGGGCGTCGCGCGCGGCGGCAAGGACGGCGTGCGCCTGCTCGCCAAGGGCGAACTGACCGCGAAGCTGAACTTCGCCGTCGCCGGCGCGTCGAAGGGCGCGATCGAGGCGGTCGAGAAAGCGGGCGGCAAGGTCGACCTGCCGGCGGTGGAGGCCAAGGCGGAATAATCTTCAAGGGGCGGTTCGGAGCACGAACCGCCCCTTGCCACATAAAGAACCCTGTTCGCGGTCGAGGGGCATCTCGACTTCGCTCGATGCGAACGGATGGGGTAGTAGCGGCAAAGCCGAATTGGCCGCCACGAAAGCAGGACCTTTCCCCTTGCGCTTCGGCCCACGCGAACGCACATAGGCGCCGGGTCGCGGGGGCGCGGTCCGCCACTCGAGGAAAGATATCATGGCCTCTCGCGCCGACCAGCTTGCTTCCAACCTGAATTTCTCGAAGTTCGGCCAGGCGACCGAACTCAAGAACCGCATCTGGTTCACGATCGGCGCGCTGATCGTCTTTCGCTTTCTGTCCTTCGTGCCCTTGCCCGGCATCGATCCCGTGGCTCTGTCGCAGCTTTACAGCCAGACCGCGCAGGGCGGCGTCCTCGACATCTTCAACACTTTTTCGGGCGGCAGCCTGGAGCGCATGAGTATCATCGCGCTCGGCGTCATGCCCTATATCACGGCGTCGATCGTCGTGCAGCTCGCCTCGGCGCTGTCGCCGACGCTCGCCGCGCTCAAGAAAGAGGGCGAAAGCGGGCGCAAGAAGCTCAATCAATATACGCGCTACGGCACGGTCGGCCTGACCGCGATCCAGGGCTATTTCATCGCCGTGGGGCTGGAAACGCTGGGCGCGACGCAGGGCGTCGCCGCCGTCGTCGATCCGGGCATGCTGTTCCGCATCGGCGCCGTCATCAGCATCGTCGGCGGCACCTTGTTCCTGATGTGGCTGGGCGAGCAGATCACCAGCCGGGGCATCGGCAACGGCGTCTCGCTGATCATCATGGCGGGCATTCTCGCGCAGTTGCCGCAAAGCTTCGGCCAGATGTTCGCGCAGGTGCGCGAAGGGTCGATGGGCGGCGGCACGGTCGTCGCCGTCATCGCGGGCGCCGTGGCGATCATCGCCTTCATCAGCTTCATGGAGCGCGCGCAGCGCCGCGTGCTCGTGCAATATCCGAAGCGCGCGACGCAGCGCGGCGTGATGCAGGCCGACCGCAGCCACTTGCCGCTGAAGGTCAACACGGCGGGCGGCATCCCCCCGATCTTCGCCTCGTCGCTGCTGCTGATGCCGCTGACCGTCACGCAGATGATGGGCAATGATGTGAAGGGCGATACCGCCTGGGGCGACTTCCTGATCTCGCTCAACCAGTATCTCGCGCACGGCCAGCCGCTTTACATGGCGCTCTATGCCGCGGGCATCATCTTCTTCTGCTTCTTCTATGTGGCCGTCGTCTTCAATCCGGAGGAGAC
Organism: Alphaproteobacteria bacterium HGW-Alphaproteobacteria-13; assembly: GCA_002842935.1. GTDB lineage: Bacteria > Pseudomonadota > Alphaproteobacteria > Sphingomonadales > Sphingomonadaceae > Sphingopyxis. The sequence goes on from PHEM01000026.1 coordinate 9,126, forward strand.
CGCCGACAACCTCAAGCGCCAGAACGGCTTCATCCCCGGCATCCGTCCGGGCAAGAACACCGCCGCCTATCTCGACCATGTGCTGACGCGCATCACGGTGATCGGCGCGGCCTATCTGGCGGCCATCTGTCTGATACCCGAATATTTCATCGCCCAGTCGGGCCTGCCGTTCCAGCTTGGCGGCACCAGCCTGCTGATCGTCGTCAATGTGACGATCGATACGATCAGCCAGATTCAAAGCCATATGCTCGCGCATCAATATGGCGACCTCATCAAGAAGGCCAAGCTCAAGGGCGGCGCGCCAAGGCGCTGACGCGCCCGCCGCGCGGCCTTTCGCAAGTCAGAAACAGGGGGCTTCCATGACGCTCAATATCATATTGCTGGGTCCGCCGGGGGCGGGCAAGGGCACGCAGGCCGCGCGGCTGGAGGAAGAAAAGGGCATGGTCCAGCTTTCGACCGGCGACATGCTGCGCGCCGCGGTCAAGGCGGGGACGCCGATCGGTCTTCAGGCCAAGGCGGTGATGGACGCGGGCGAACTGGTTTCGGACGAGATCGTGTCGGGCCTGATCGGCGAGCGGCTCGACGAACTGGGCGGCGAGACGTCGGTGATCTTCGACGGCTATCCGCGCACGGCGGCGCAGGCCGACGCGCTCGACGCGATATTGGCGGCGCGCGGGCGCAAGCTCGACCATGTGATCGAGTTGCAGGTCGACGAGGACGCGCTGGTCGACCGCATCACGGGCCGCTTTTCCTGCGCGGCCTGCGGCGCGGGCTATCACGACCGCTACAAGCAGCCCAAGACCCCCGACACCTGCGACGCCTGCGGCGGCCACGAATTCAAGCGCCGTCCCGACGACAATGAGGAAACGGTGCGCACCCGCATGGCCGAATATCGCGCCAAGACCGCGCCGATCCTGCCGATCTATGAAGCGCGCGGCATCGTCGGCCGCGTCGACGGCATGGCGCCGATCGACGAAGTGAACGCCGCGATCGAGGCGATTCTCGGCTAAAATCAGAAAATATTGACGTCTCCTCGTCATCCCCGCAGGCGGGGGACCTTCTTCGTGCCTTGGTGCCCTTGTGTGAGAATATTTTGACACACACAAAGGCACGAAGGCACAAAGAGGAAGAATGACCAGCCTGTTTGCACGGGGAAGGGGAGCATGCGATGAAATTCCGGATCGGTGCGGCGCTGCTGTCGGCCACGATCGGCTGTTCGGTCCCGGCCGCCGCGAAAGTGATCGACCAGAGCGAGATCGGCTTCACCGTCGCGCACACGGCGCAAGTCGCCGCCACCCCCGAAGAGGTGTGGAAGATGCTCCGCATGCCCCAGAAATGGTGGTCGAAGGAGCATAGCTGGTCGGGCGACGCTGCGAATTTCTGGCTCGATTCGCAGGCCGGGGGCTGTTTCTGCGAAAAGCTGCCGGGTGGTGTCGGCGATGGGCTGGGCAGCGTCCAGCACGCCCGTATCCTTTTCGCGAAGCCCGGCGAGATGATGCGCCTGTCGGGCGCCTTCGGCCCGTTGCAGGGCGAGGCGCTGACGGCCACGCTGACGATCCAGATCAAGGCGACGCCGAAAGGCAGCGCGCTGCGCTTCGACTATGTGGTCGGCGGCTATATGCGCTTCGAGGTCGCCGAGATCGCGCCGGAGGTCGACACAGTGATCGGCGAGCAGCTGGCCGGTCTTGCGAGCGCGCTCGGCGGGGCTTTGCCGGTTTCGGGCGCTGTGAAAGCGGCGGAGGAGGACAACGGTCTGGACGCGGTGGCGGCCGATCTGGCGCGCGGTGACGAGGCAGTGAGCGTTCCGGAATAGGGATGTTTTGACGGAAAAGCTGCGTGTCCCCGCGAAGGCGGGAGCCGCCAGCGGTATCAGAGCGCCGCGCCTTAAATCCGAACCGTTTCCCCGAGCGAAGTTGAGGGGCTTGTTCGAGCGGAGCGAGAACCCGCACCGGCGCTGCCTCGACTTCGCTCAGGGAAACGGCCGTTCAGATTTCGGGCGATTTGCTCTGTCGGCTGCCAAGTTCCAGGTTCCCCCTTCGCGGGGACACAGGCCACGTCAGTTGGCCCGCTCAGTCCCCCGGCTTGCCGCGCCATTGGGCCAGCGCGGCGAAGGGACCGGCCTGTTCCTCGCTCAGCACGCCCTTTTCGGCGAGGATGCGGTCGGCGTCGGGGTGGCGCGGGAAAGGGTCGAGCGCGAGCGACAGGGTCTGCACGGCGGCTTCGCCCAGGTCGATACGGTCGTTTTCCAGCGGCAATATGTCGCAGTCGGCGCTGCCGATTTCGATCTCTTCCTCCGTGGCGCCCAATTCCGCCCCCATGTCCGCGCCGGCATCGCGCAGGAAACGCAAGTCGAAGGGTTCGGACAGGTGCGCGGATATGGGCAGGCCCGTCGCGGCGCAGCTTTGCACGACATCGGCCTCGACCACGCCTTGTGCCGCCATGCCGCCAGCGATGGCGCGGACCTCGGCGCGCAGGGCGAAGCGCGGCAATTCCAGCAGGCCGAGCCGCTTTGCGATCGCCGCGCGGGCACCGGCATCGGCTTCCAACGCCATGCTGCGGCCCTGCGCCGCCTCGGCCAGCGTGACGGGGTGCGGGAATTCGGGCGCGGTCATGCGGGCAGCCGGTCGGCGGCGACCAGCGCATCGACGGGCATCGCGTCCAGCGCGCCGCGCAGCCTCGAAACTTCGGCGGCGACATGCGCCAGCGCCGTGTCGTCCGGCCGCTGCCCACGCCACAGGTTGCGGACGAGCGCGGCCTTCAGTTCGTCGGACCCGTCGGGCGCGCGATAGGCGCCCAGCCGCCCGCCGAGCGCGCCGACCATTCGCCCGACCTGCTTGCCGACCACCATGTCGCCGAAACCGATCTGCCGCATCTGGCTGTCCATGTCGGCGACGAACAATTCGGTGAGCTGGACGCCCGCCAGTTTGTGCGCGGGGTCGGAATCGATGCGGTGGAGGACCAGCGCCATGACCAGGCCGATCATGTCGAAACGCCCGTCGAGCGTGTCGGGAACGCCGCCCGCCTGATACCAGTGTGGCGCGCGCGCGGTGCGGACGACGGCGTCCCACAGTGGGCGCAGCGCCTCGCGCGGGTCGGGTTCGGTCCCGAAGAGTTTGCGGAGCGAGAACATGGACGACGCCTTAGGTCGAAACCGTCCGTCGCGAAAGGTCCCTTGGTCAGCTTGCGGCAAGCTTTGCCGCGCCACAAGCGGCTTGTGCGTTTCGCCCGCTTGCGGTTAAGAGGCGCGAGACGAGCGCCGCCGTCCGTCCGCCGGGCGGGCCGGGCGGCGCGATGGAGACACTGGATGCCGAACCTCACCGACTTGCTTCCCGCCCGTCCGGCGCGCCTTGCCCTGTTGGGGCTGATCGCCGCGATCAGCGTCGGCGGCTGCGCGCAGCTCAAGGGGCGGCAGGGCTATGTCGTCGATCCCGTGCTGACCGACGCCATCGCCCCCGGCATCGACAACCGCGAATCGGTGGAACGCACGCTTGGCCGTCCGACCTTCGTCGGCCAGTTCAGCAACAATGAATGGTATTATGTGTCGCGCGAGACGCGGCAGCTGGCCTTCGCCAATCCCCGCCCCACCGGGCAGCAGGTGCTGCGCGTCCGGTTCGACGCCACGGGCAATGTCGCCGCCGTCGACCGGACCGGGCTGGAACTGGTGAGCAAGATCAACCCCGACGGCAAGAAGACGCCGACGTTGGGCCGCCACCGCAGCTTCTTCGAGGATATCTTCGGCAATATCGGCGCGGTCGGCGCGCCGGGCATGGGCGGCGGCCCGCAATAGCGGAAACCGCACTTTCCATCATCGTCACCCTGAACTTGTTTCAGAGCCTGCCCCGGACTTGATCCGGGGGGCCATGGTCGAACCTTTCCGCCAGCGCGGCGCTGAACGGGACGGCAGGCCATGGATGCTGAAACAAGTTCAGCATGACGAGGGTTGAACAGGCGAACCGATATACCGCAGGCCGTTACTGCGCGATCCCGCCCGCCGCGAGCACGGCCAGCGTGACCAGGTCCGACGCGGGCGAACCCATGGTCGCGACCTGCACCTGCTTTTCCAGGCCGACCAGCATCGGGCCGATCACCGCGCTGCCGCCCAGTTCGCGCAGCAGCTTCGCCGACAGATTGCCCGATTGCAGGCCGGGCATGATCAGCACATTGGCCGGACCCGACAGGCGGCAGAAGGGATAATTGGCCATCACCTTCGCGTTGAGCGCGACGTCGGGCGCCATTTCGCCTTCATATTCGAACGCGGGCTTCCGATCGTCGAGGATGTGGACGGCGTCGCGGATATTTTCCAGCCACGATCCTTCCGGATTGCCGAAGGTCGAATAGGAGAGGAAGGCGACGCGCGGTTCGTGCCCCATGCGCCGTGCGACCTCCGCCGTGCGCTCGGCGATGTCGGCGAGCATCGTCGCCGACGGCCGCTCGTTGACCGTGGTGTCGGCCATGAAGATGGTGCGTTGCTGGCCGACGAGGACATGGATGCCGAACGGCGTCTTGCCCTCCGCATGGTCGATCACGCGCCGCACTTCGCGCATCGTCTGCGAATAGGTGCGCGTGACGCCCGTGATCATCGCATCGGCCAGGCCGAGCTTGAGCAGCAGCGAGCCGAAGATGTTACGGTCGCGGTTGACCATGCGCTCGACGTCGCGGCGCAGATAGCCGCGCCGCTGGAGCCGTTCATAGAGCATCTCGACCATCTGCGGCACATGCGGCGAATTGACGCTGTTGTGCACTTCGAAACTCTCGGCGTCGGCGACGCCCATCGCGCGCAGCTTGTCGTGCAGCCCTTCGCGCCCGACGAGCACCGGGATGCCGTAACCGCCGTCGCGGAACTGGATCGCAGCGCGCAGCACCACTTCCTCCTCACCCTCGGCAAAGACGATGCGCTTGGGATTGGCGCGCGCCGCTTCATAGGCGAGCGTCAGTACCGACGTCGTCGGGTTGAGCCGCCCGCGCAGATGCGTGCGATATTCGTCGAGGTCGGCGATCGGGTGCTGCGCGACGCCCGATTCCATCGCCGCCCGCGCGACCGCGACGGGAACGATCTCCATCAGGCGCGGGTCGAAGGGCGAGGGGATGATATATTCGGGACCAAAGCTCGACGCCTGCCCGCCATAGGCCTTCACCACTTCTTCGGGCACCTGCTGGCGCGCGAGGTCGGCGATCGCGTAAGCTGCGGCGATCTTCATCTCTTCGTTGATCGCGGTCGCGCGCACGTCGAGCGCGCCCCTGAAGATGAAGGGGAAGCACAGGACGTTGTTGACCTGGTTCGGATAGTCCGACCGCCCCGTCGCGATGATCGCGTCGGGCCGCGCCTTGCGCGCGTCGGGGGGCGAGATTTCGGGATCGGGGTTGGCCATGGCGAAGATGATCGGCGCGGGGGCCATGTCCTTCACCATTTCGGGCTTCAGCGCGCCGGCGGCGGAGAGGCCGAGGAAGACGTCGGCGCCCTTCAGCGCCTCGGTCAGGTCGCGCGCTTCGGTCGCCACGGCGTGGGCGGATTTCCACTGGTCCATCCCTTCCGGGCGGCCCTGCCAGATCACGCCCTTGCGGTCGCACATGATGACATTTTCGTGCCGCACGCCCATCGCCTTGATCAGGGCGGTGCAGGCGATCGCCGCCGCGCCCGCACCGTTGACGACGACCTTGATGTCGCCAAGATCGCGTCCGGTCAGGTGACAGGCGTTGATCAGCCCGGCGGCGGTGATGATCGCGGTTCCATGCTGGTCGTCATGGAACACCGGGATGTTCATCTTTTCCTTCAGCGCCGCTTCGATGATGAAGCAGTTGGGTGCGGCGATATCCTCGAGGTTGATGCCGCCGAAGCTGGGTTCGAGCAGCTCGACCGCGTCGATGAAGGCCTGCGGGTCCTCGGTCTTGACCTCCAGGTCGATCGAATCGACGTCGGCGAAGCGTTTGAAGAGGACGGCCTTGCCCTCCATCACCGGCTTCGAGGCGAGCGCGCCGAGGTTGCCGAGACCCAGGATCGCGGTGCCGTTCGAAATGACGGCGACCAGATTGCCCTTGGCGGTGTAGTCATAGGCAGCGGCCGGATTGTCGGCGATGGCGTTGACGGGAACCGCGACACCGGGGGAATAGGCGAGGGACAGGTCGCGCTGCGTCGCCATGGGCTTCGACGCGATGATCTCGATCTTACCGGGCCGCCCATAGCTGTGGTAGAGCAGGGCCTCGCGATCCGAGAATTGCACCTTGTTGCCACTGTCCATCGTTTCTCCTCTCAAGCCGTCCGGATGCGCGCTGTCCCTTCCCGTAGCGTCAATGCGCGAAAATGGTAGCGCAATATTGGGAATTTGCGGGGTTCCGCTGAAAGAGCGGGCAAGAAGGATTCGCGCAGAGAGCGCAGAGAAAAGAAAAGGTTCACGCGGAGACGCCCGGACCTTTATCGCTCGTCATGCTGAAACAAGTTCAGCATGACGAAGGAGAGAGACCATATCTCTGCGCGAATCCTTCTTGCGCCCGATGGACGAACCGCGCCGAAATCCGTAAGCACCGGCCATGCCTGCCCCCGCCCGCACTTCCGCGCCCGCCGCGACGCCGATGATGGCGCAATATTGGTCGCTGAAGGAAAAGGCGGGCGACTGCCTGCTTTTCTATCGCATGGGCGATTTCTTCGAGCTGTTCTTCGACGATGCCAAGGCGGCGGCGGCGACGCTCGACATCGCGCTGACCTCGCGCGGGGAGCATGACGGGCAACCGGTGCCGATGTGCGGCGTGCCCGTGCACAGCGCCGAATCCTATCTCGCACGGCTGATCCGCGCCGGGCACCGCGTCGCCATCGCCGAACAGATCGAGACCCCGGCCGAGGCCAAGGCGCGCGGCGGGTCGAAGGCGCTCGTCGCGCGTGACATCGTGCGGTTCGTCACGGCGGGCACGCTGACCGAGGAAGCGCTGCTGGAAGGGCGCAGCGCCAACCGGCTCGCCGCGCTGGCGCGGGTCGGCGGCGAAGGCGAAGTCGCGATCGCCGCCGCCGATATCTCGACCGGGCGGTTCGAGGTCGTCGCGGTGCGCCCCGAACAGGTCGATGCCGAACTGGCGCGGCTTGCGCCGTCCGAACTGCTGGTCAGCGAGGCGGCGGAGGAACTGCCCGTCTCGTCCGCGCGGCAGGTGGTGCGGCGCGCGGCGAGTGATTTTTCGAGCGGCGCGGGGCAGAAAAGGCTGGAGGCGCTGTTCGGCGTCCAGACGCTCGACGGCTTCGGCGCCTTTTCGCGCGGCGAGTTGGCCGCGATGGGGGCGATTGCCGCCTATCTCGACCATGTCGGGACGGGCGGAGCGCTGTTCCTCCAGCCGCCCGTGCGGCATCAGGCGTCCGGGCTGATGGCGATCGACGCCGCGACGCGCGAAAGCCTGGAACTGGTCCGCACGATGACAGGGGCGGGGACGCGCGACGGCAGCCTGCTCGGCACCATCGACCGCACGGTGACGGCGGCGGGGGCGCGGCTGCTCGCCGACGATCTCGCCAGCCCGCTGACGGACAAGGCGACGATTCTCGACCGGCTCGATCTGGTCGATGCGCTCGCGCGCGACGCCTTGTGGCGCGGCGAGTTGCGCGCGGCGCTGCGCGCGCTGCCCGATGCGGGGCGGGCGCTCGGCCGCCTCGTCGCCGGGCGCGGGGGACCGCGCGATCTGGCCCAGCTTCGCGACGCGCTCGGCG
>PHEM01000414.1 GCA_002842935.1 Alphaproteobacteria bacterium HGW-Alphaproteobacteria-13
CGGCTCCGTCACACCGGGATTGACGGCGGCGAAGGCGCGGCGGATGTCGCCCGCCGTCCGGGGAGCGGCCGCCAGCGCCTGCATGTCGGGAAAGCGGACGGCGCGGAACAGGATTTCCGCCGCGCGGAAATAGGCGGCGGGATGCGGACTCATGCACGTCCCGTGCTTGGCCCACTGACGCTGAAGCAGCTGCGTCGAGGGCGACATGCACATATGTTTCTTCAGCACCTCCTGCGGCACGATGCGCGCGGGGCGGCACCATTGCGGAAAGGCCGGACCGTCGCTTTCGGGCCACAGGCCGTGCAGCACCCAACCAAAGCGATTACCGCCCGCGCACTGAAAGCCGTCGCGCGCATCCTTCGGATTGCGGACGGTCGCGCAATGCTGCGGCGACCAGCTCAGGCTGAGCATATAGCCCGTGACGGGCGGCGTGCGGACCGACTCGCCCCGGCGCGGCTGTTCGGCGCGCGGGACGGGAATGCGGTCGGGAAGCGCGCAGGAAAGGCCCTGCGCCTGCGCCGCTCCCGGCAGCGCCAGCAGCAGCGCAGCGACGCTAGACCAGCGCAAAATCAAGCCCGATATCGGCGGCGGGCGCCGATTGCGTCAGCCTGCCCACCGACACGAAGGTCACGCCGGTTTCGGCGATCGCGCGGATCGTGTCGAGCCGCACGCCGCCCGACGCCTCGGTCGGCACGCGCCCCGCGACAAGCGCGACCGAGTCGCGCAGCGCCGCCAGGTCCATATTGTCGAACAGCAAATGCGTGGCGCCCGACGCCAGCGCCGGTTCGATCTGATCGATACGATCGACCTCGACGATGATGTTCGCGATTCCGGCGGCGACCGCGCGGCGCACCGCTTCCTCGACCGATCCCGCGACCGCGACATGATTGTCCTTGATCATCGCCGCGTCCCACAGGCCCATGCGGTGATTGGTGGCGCCGCCCATGCGCGTCGCATATTTTTCCAGCACGCGCAGGCCCGGTATCGTCTTGCGCGTGTCGAGCAGCGTCGCGCCCGTGCCCGCGATCGCCTTCACATATTGCCGCGTCATCGTCGCGATGCCGGTCAGATGCTGGACGGTGTTCAGCGCCGACCGCTCGGCCGTCAGCATCGCGCGCGCCGCGCCGGACAGGCGCATCAGGTCGGTTCCGGCCGCGACCTCTTCCCCTTCGCCGGTCAGAATCGCGATCTCCATCGCCGGGTCGAGCGCGCGAAAGAAACGTTCGGCGATCGGCAGGCCCGCGATGGCGACCGCGTCGCGGCTGCGCATCACGCCCGTGAAGCGCGCATCGGCGGGGATGGTCGCCATCGACGTGACGTCGCCGCCGGAGCCGAGATCCTCCGCCAGCGTGGCGCGGACAAAGGCGTCGAGGTCGAAATCCGGGAAGGAAAATTGGGTCATGGCCGAAGCGATAGAGCGCGGCGGGCACAAATCAACTTGACGTTTACGTCAACTGGCGCTGTCATGCCTGTCAGTAAGGAACAGGAACGGAGCGAAGATCATGCAGTCGCCGATTTGCACCATGCTGGACATCGAATTTCCGCTGCTGGCTTTCTCCCATTGCCGCGACGTCGTGGTCGCGGTGTCGAAGGCCGGGGGCATGGGCGTGTTCGGCGCCGCCGCCTTGTCGCCCGAACGGCTGGAGGAAGAGCTGGCGTGGATCGACGCGCATATCGGCGGCAAGCCCTATGGCGTCGACCTGATCGTCCCCAACAGCTTCGCGGGCAAGGGCGAGGCGCCGTCCGGCGGCGTGCCGGAGCTTCCGCAGGCGCACCGGGATTTCGCGGCGGGCATATTGGACAAGTTCGGCGTCGATACCTCCGATCTCGACAGCGGGCGGGCCGGCCGGCAGAGCTTTGGCGAGAATCTGCGCGAGGACGGCGCGGCCAGGCTGCTGGAGGTCGCCTTCCGCCACCCGATCCGGCTGATCGCCAACGCGCTGGGCGTGCCGCCGCCGCTGATGCTGGAACTCGGCAAGCGCCACGGTGTGCCCGTCGCGGCGCTGGTCGGCACGCGCGACCATGCGCTGGCGCAGGTCCGCGCGGGCGTCGATATTCTTGTCGTCGCGGGCGGCGAGGCGGGCGGCCATTGCGGCGAGGTCGCGACCATGGTGCTGGTCCCCGAAGTGGCCACGGCGGTCGCGGCGATCGGCGCGGCGACGCCGATCCTCGCGGCGGGCGGCATCGTCACGGGACGGCAGATGGCCGCGGCGATGACGATGGGCGCGCACGGCGCATGGACCGGATCGGTGTGGCTGACCACCGCCGAGGCCGAGACCAATCCCGTGGTGAAGGAAAAGATGCTCGCCGCCTCCGCCCGCGACACGGTGCGGTCGAAAAGCCGCACCGGCAAACCCTCGCGCCAGCTTCGTTCGCCCTGGACCGATGCATGGGAAGCCGAAGGCGCGCCCAAGCCGCTGCCGATGCCGCTGCAATCGCTGGTCAGCGAACCGGCGCTGCGCAAGGTCGATAAATTGTCCGAAGGCGGCCATGAAGGCGCAAAGGCGCTCGCGACCTATTGGGTCGGCCAGGGCGTCGGGCTGATGAACGAGGCGATGGGCGCCGGGCAGGTGGTGCAGACGTTCAAGGAAGACTGGATCGCCGCCTGCGAACGGCTAAACGGGTTTATCGGGGAATAAGCGACACCGTCGCCCCCGCGCAGGC
>PHEM01000415.1 GCA_002842935.1 Alphaproteobacteria bacterium HGW-Alphaproteobacteria-13
CGCTTCCCAGTCGCAGCCCAGCGCGTCCAGCGCCGCCTCCGCCGCACAGTGCCAGCTTCCCTCCGGCACGCTGCCCTCGGCGCTGCGCGTGACGCCCGCGACGACCAATATCTCCTCCGCGCGCGTCATCGCCACATAGAAGAGCCGCCAATGCTCCTCTTCCGCCGCCCGCGCCGCCTGAGCATAGGCGTCCGCGAGCGCGCCGTGCCGCTCGTCGCCCGGCAGGGCGAAGACCGGCAATTTCTCCCACGCCGCGACATCGACGGTGAAGGGCCGATGCCCGAAGGCCGCGTCGTCGGTCGCGTCGGCGAGGATGACGATGGGGGCCTGAAGTCCCTTCGAGCCATGGACCGTCATCACGCGCACCACGTCGCTGCGCGCCTCCGTCTGGCGCTTGATGTCGCTGGCGCTGCCCTCGACGGCGGTCAGGAAGCCGAGCAGCGAGACCGTCTCGCGCGTTTCGAAGGCGAGCGCCTGGTTCATCAGTTCGTCGATGGGATCGCGCGCCTCGCGCCCCAGCCGCGCATAGAGTTTCCGCCGCCCGTCGATCGGTCCCGACAGCAAGGTTTCGAGGAAGCGGAACGGCGTCGTATAATCGGCCATCGCCAATATCGATCGCAGCGCCTCCATCGTCGCGGCGGGCATGTCGCCTTCATGCGCGCGCAGATGTTCCCACAGCCGCGACCGCCCTCGCGCGCGCGTCCACTCGTAAAGCTGCTCCTGCGTCCATCCGATCAGCGGAGAAACGAGCAGCGCGGCCAGGTTGAGATCGTCGAGCGGCTGCACGGCAAAGCGGATCGCCGCCAGCAGGTCCTGCACCGCCAACGGCTGCGTCAGCGCGAAGCGGTCGACGCCCGCGACCGGCACATGCAGCGCCTGCAAGCGCGCGACGATGCGCGCGGCGAGGTCGCGGCGGCGGCGGACGAGAATCATCACGTCGCCGGGCGCGACCGGGCGGCCGTCCTTGCCGTGCGCTATCCAGTCGCGGACTTCGTCGGCGATGGCGTGGGCGAGGCGCATGCTCGCGGGGTCGCTGGCGGGATTGAGGGCGGCCGGGCCGCTGCTGTCGCCTTCGCCCTCCTCCTCTTCCTCGCCCAGCGCCTTGCCGACGGGCAGCGGCGCCCACAGTTCGACTTGCCCGGCATGGTCCGCGCGGTGGGGACGATGCGGCGGCTCGTCGCCGTCCAGCCCCATCGCCTGCGTCCCGCCTGCCTCCAGCCATTGGTCCACCACTTCGAGCACGGCGGGCGTCGAGCGATAGTTGGAGACGAGATTGACCTGGTGCAGCGGCGTTCCGTCCTCGTCGGCAAGCAACTGGAACAGCCGCCGCGCATGCTCGAATGCTTCGGGATCGGTGCCCTGAAAGCCGAAGATCGCCTGCTTGCGGTCGCCGACGGTGAACAGCGTGCGGACGCGATCGTCCCTTGCCCCCGACCCCGCGAAGAATTCGGCGGCGAGCGCATGGACGATGCCCCATTGGCGCATGTTGGTGTCCTGCGCCTCGTCCACCAAAATATGATCGGTGCGCTGGTCGAGCTTGAAGCGCACCCATTCGCCGAAGCTGCTGACGCGCAGCAGCGTCCCCGCCAGGGTGATGAGATCGTCGAAGTCGGCCAGCCCGCGCGCGCGCTTCGCCAGCGCATAGCCCTCCGCAAAGCGGCTGCCGAGCCGCCATGCCGCCGCCAGATCGTCGGCGACGCGCATCGCCGCGGCGGTGTCGAGCAGCGCCCCCGCCGCCTCGGCGATCCGCAGCGCGCTGTCCAGGCAGTCACGCATCGCCCCTTTCTCGCCCGCGAAATCGGCACGGACATCGCCTTTCGCGGTCAGGACGGCGGCGCGCAGTTCCGGCAGCATCGCCGCGCGCGCGGCGGGATCGGCGATCAGCCAGCCGACCATCACATCGTTGCAGGCCAGGCCGCGCTTCGTTCCCCAATTGGCGCCGCTGGTCGCCACCGCGCGGATATCGGCGTCGGCGACCGCGCCCGCCGCCAGTTCCGCCGCGATCCAGGCATCGGCATCGCCGGTCGGCAGGCCCAGCCCTTCGCGCAGGTCGTGCGCGGACGGCGGCAGCGCGGCGTGCGGCCCGCCGAACGCCGCCGCGCAGCGCGACAGAAAGGACAGCGCCGATTCGACCCCCAGCCGCCGCGACAGCATCGCTGCGGCGGCGCGCAGGTCGGTCTCGTCGCGCAGCAGGTCACCCAGCACCGCGCGCTGCAAGGCCGCCGCCTCATCCTCCTCGACCGGGCGAAAGCCGGGGAGCAGCTTTGCCTCCAGCGGAAAGCTCGCAAGCAGGGTCTGGCAGAAACTGTGGATCGTCTGGACGCGGATCGCGCCGACCGGGCTGTCGATGACGGTCGCGAACAGCGACCGCGCGCGCGCCATCAGCCCCGGCCGGTCCCATTGCAGCCCCAGCGCGTGCAGATCGAGCCGCAAGTCGCCGTCCGCCATCCGCACCCACGCCGCCAGCCGGTCGTGGATGCGGTGCGCCATTTCCGCCGCGCCCGCCTTTGTGAAGGTGATGCACAAGATCGCTTCGGGCGGCACGCCGCCCAGCATCAGCCGTAGCACCCGCGCCGACAGCACCTGCGTCTTGCCCGTGCCCGCCGACGCGCCGAGCCAGACATGGCTCGCGGGATCGGCGGCCCCCGAACCATTCGTCGCGCCGCATCAGTTGGTCGTAATCACCATAGCCGCCAAGCTCACCCGGTGCGAAAGCTTCGTCGCCGAACAGATAGCGGACGGCGAGGTCCGACAGCGCGGCGGCGGCGCGGTCGATCGCCTCATCGGCGTTTTTCAGATCCTTGCGCGATCCGCCATAGGTGGTGCTGATCCGCCCCGCGCCGTCCGCCTTGCGGTCGGGGCGCAGGCTCCAATATTCCAGCTCGGCGACGGGTGCGGCGGCGATGCCGCGCAGTCCGCCCTCGCGCGCGATCAGCCCCAGCAGGCCCAGCTGGTTGTCCAGCCCGGCGGCGGCCCCCTTGGCGCTCGGTGCACCGCCCGACTTGTAATCGACGATCGACAGGCGGCCGTCGGCGTGGCGGTCGATGCGGTCGGCCTTGCCGGTCAGCGTAATACCGTCGCGTACGATCGTGCCGTCCGCTTCGACGGCGAGCAGCGCGCGCCCGTCCGCGTCCCACACGCACGCCGCCGCCCAGCGCAAGGCAGGCTCGATGCGCGGCAACCAGAAAGCGCGCGCGAGACCGTCGAGCGCCGGATCGCCCGCAAGCGCCGCCAGTTCCGCCTCGAACGCCTCGCGCGTCGCGCCCGCGCGCACCCAATTTTCGAACAGCGCGTGCACGCGCGTCCCGCGCCAGCGCGGATCGGGCAAGGCGCTGAGCGGCGCGAGCGGCGACAGGCCGAGCATCTGGCTCGCATAAAAGGCATAGGGATCGCGCGCCAGCCGATCGACCGCCGTGA
>PHEM01000416.1 GCA_002842935.1 Alphaproteobacteria bacterium HGW-Alphaproteobacteria-13
CGGCGGGCGCGACGACGGGTACGCCGATTTCGCCCAGCCCGCCGGGATCGCGGTCGCTCTCGATGAACTCGACGACGATCCGGGGGCATTGCGACAGGCGCGGCAGGCCAAGCTGGTGCAGCTTGCGCGCGGTCGCGACGCCGCCGTCATAGTCGGTGGTCGCGCCGACGGCGGCGGCGAGGCCGAAGATCAGGCCGCCTTCCACCTGCTGCCGCGCGATGGCGGGATTGACGAGCCGTCCCGCGTCGACGACCGCGATCAGCTGATCGACTTGCAGCCCCCGCTCGCTTTGCCGCGCCGTCGCCATCAGCGCGATGTGGCTGCCGCGCATTGCATGGCAGGCAAGACCCTGCGACGTACCCGGCAGCCCGCCTTCCCAGCCGCCGAGGCTGGTCGCGGTCAGCAGGCAGCGCGCGAGCAAAGGCGCATGGCCCAGCATCGCCATGCGATAGGACAGCGCGTCCGACCCGGCGCGCGCCGCCAGCTCATCGATGAAGCATTCGGTGAAGAAGGCGGTGTAGCTGTCGGCGTTGCCGCGCCAGCGCGCCGTGGGCAGGCCGATGTCGGCGGGGCAATGATCGACGGCGCTGTGCGGGATGGCATAGGGCGGCGCGGCACCCTCGACGGCGGCGGCGTCGGGCTTTCCGGCGGCGGCGCGCTGCGCGACGTCGGCGGGCCTATTGTCGAACAGCCGGTCGCGGACTTCGTGGTTGGTGGACGGCACGGCGATGCGCGTGACCAGCGCGTCGATCCCGCCCGCCGCGTTGAGCGTCGCGGTCAGCCGTGCGCGCGCCGGCGCGCGCGGGGGCACGCGCATGATCTCTTCGGCGCGCGACCAGCACAGCTGGACGGGGCGCTTGATCTGCCGCGCGATGATCGCCGCCTGCACGGCGGCGCTGTGGTCGAGGCAGGCGTCGAACGACCCGCCCGCCATCATCGGGAACAGCGTGACGGCGCTTTCGGAAAGGCCCACGGCGCGTGCGACGGCGGCGCGGCACTGGGCGGGCGCCTGCGTTGCGACCCAGACGCGCAGGCCGCGACCATCGGGTGCGGCGGTCGCGGTGCGCGTCTCGATGGGCGCATGCAGCGCGGGGGCGACCAGATATTCGGCGGCTATCCGTTTGCGCCCCTCCATCGCTTCGGCCGGGTCGCCCTTGCTGCTGATGCGATAGCCGTCGGCCTTCAACGCCGCCTTCAGCGCCTTGTCGATGCCGTCGCTCGAAATCGGCGCGCCTTTGGTCTCGAAGACGGGCGCGAAATTGTCGAGCGCGCGGTTGGCGGCCCACCAGTTACGCGCGACGGCGGCGACCCAGCGTTCGTGCGTGACGACATGCAGCAGGCCGGGCGATTTCATTCCCGTCTTGCGGTCGATGCTCTTCAGCCGCGTGGCGCCCAGCGGGCCTTGCCGGATCGCGGCGAAGACCATGTCGGGCAGGCGGATATCGCCTGCATAATTGGCCGAGCCATCGACCTTGGCGGGCAGGTCGAGCCGCGTCAGTTCCTTGCCATAGAGCGGATCGGGGCTGGACGCGCGATAGACGGGTTCGGGCGGCGGCGTCAGCGTGGCGGCCGCCGCCGCGACCTCGGCGAAGCGCAGCCGCTTGCGGCCCAGGATGACGAAACCGTCCTGCGTGTCGCAATCCTCCCAGTCGGCGTCCCAGCGCCTTGCCGCCGCCATCATCAGCAGCGCGCGCGCCTGCGCCGCCGCGTCGCGGCACGGCCCTTCGAACATGCGGACGGATGAGCTGTTGGCGGTCAGCATCACGGCGTGGCGCACCGCCCATTCGCGGCGGACCCAGCCGCGCACGTCGGCGACGAAATCGGGCACGCCCGCGCGCGGCGTGAACAGCGCGCTGTCCTCGTCCGCCAGCAGCGTGTTGGCGTAAAGGGGGCTGATCGGCGCGGCCTCGACGGCGATGGTGCGCCAGTCGGCGCCCAGCTCGTCGGCCATGATCTGCGGCAGCAGCGTCGTCACGCCCTGCCCCATCTCGCACTGCGGGACGATCGCGCTGATATGGCCGTCGTCGCCGATCTTGAGGAAGGCGTTGAAGATATGCTCGTCGGGCGCGGCGGTCAGATTGGGGCGATAGTCGCGCGGCCACAGGCTCCACGCGACGGCCAGCCCCCCTGCCGCCGTCGCGCCGACCAGCACGGCGCGGCGGCTGACATGCGGCAGGCGCGATCGGTTGCTCCCCACTTTGTCGCGAATGCCGGTCATGGGCGACGCTGATAGTCGGCGCGAGTCGGCGAGGCAAAAGGTTTTGGTGAACCCGCCAATCCACCCCCGCTCGCCCTGAGCTTGTCGAAGGGCTGTTCTTTCTTTTTGCGGCGTCAAAGAAAAGAACGGTGCTTCGACAAGCTCAGCACGAACGGACGAGAGGGTGGCGTAAACCGCTTTACCGCAGCAGGCCGAGCCGGGGAATCTCGATCTTGGGGCAGCGGTCCATCACGACCACCAGCCCCGCCGTCTCGGCGCGTTCGGCGGCGGCGGGGTTGATGACGCCTTTCTGCATCCACACCGCCTTCGCGCCGTGGACGATCGCTTCGTCGACCGCGCTGCCCGCATCCTCGCTGTTGCGGAAGATGTCGACGATTTCGGCGGGCGGCTCGACATCGGCGAGCGTCGCGACGACCG
>PHEM01000417.1 GCA_002842935.1 Alphaproteobacteria bacterium HGW-Alphaproteobacteria-13
CGATGATGACGAACGAACCCGACCCGCATCCCAGGCCCGACAGGATCGAGCCGCAAGCTCCGCCCGAAAAGCCCGTGCAGCCGACGCCGCTGGAGGACCCGCCGGGCCGTCCCGCCGAAATCCCCGGCGGTCCCGGCGGCGGCGACATCGACGAACCCGGACGCGGGCCGAGCGAAGTGCCGCCGGATCAGACGTAGCGGGCGCCGATCCCTACCCCAGCGCCTTCTTCAGCAGTTCGTTCACCACCTGCGGGTTGGCCTTGCCCTGCATCGCTTTCATCGTCTGGCCGACGAAGAAGCCGAACAGCGCTTCCTTGCCGCCCTTGTACTGCGCGACCTTGTCGGCGTTGGCGGCGAGCACCTTGGCGATCTCCGCCTCGATCGCGCCGGTGTCGCTGGTCTGCTTGAGACCCTTTTCCTCGACGATCTTCGCCGCGCCGTCGCCGGTCTCCAGCATGATCTCGAACACCTGCTTGGCGATGCTGCCGGAGATGGTGCCGTCGGCGACGAGCGCCAGCAGCTCGGCCGCCTGCGCGGGGCTGACGGGCGATTCGCCGATATCCTTGCCCAACCGGTTGAGCGCGCCGAACAATTCGCTCGTCACCCAGTTCGCGGCGGCGGCCGGTTTCGCGCCCGCATCCATCAGCGCGTCGAACCAGCGCGCGCTTTCGACCTCGGCGGTCAGCACGCCCGCATTATAGGCGGAAATCCCCAGCTCTTCATAGCGCGCGCGCTTGGCGTCGGGCAGTTCGGGCAGGCTGGCGCGGCATTCGTCGAGGAAGGCGTCGTCGAGTTCGAGCGGCAGCAGGTCGGGATCGGGGAAATAGCGATAGTCGTGCGCGTCCTCTTTCGACCGCATCGTCCGCGTCGTGCCGCTGTCGGGGTTGAACAGGCGCGTCTCCTGATCGACCGTGCCGCCCGATTCCAGCACTTCGACCTGCCGCCGCGCTTCATATTCGATGGCCTGCATCACGAAGCGGACGGAGTTGACATTCTTCGTCTCGGTGCGCGTACCAAGGTCGCCGCCCGGCTTGCGGACGCTGACATTGACGTCGGCGCGCATCGAGCCTTCCTCCATGTTTCCGTCGCACGACCCGACATAGCGCAGGATCGCGCGCAGCTTGCGCAAGTAAGCCCCCGCCTCGGCGGGCGAGCGCATGTCGGGCTTCGACACGATCTCCATCAGCGCGACGCCGCTACGGTTCAAATCGACGAAGCTCATCGTCGGATGCTGGTCGTGCATCAGCTTGCCGGCGTCCTGCTCGACATGGATGCGCTCGATCTCGATACGCTTCGCCTCGGCGATCCCGGCCTTTTCGTCCGCCTCGATCGTCAGCGAACCTTCACCGACAAGCGGATGATAAAGCTGTGAAATCTGATATCCCTGCGGCAAGTCGGCATAGAAATAATTCTTGCGGTCGAAACGCGAGTATTTGTTGATCACGGCGTCGATCGCCATGCCGGTGCGCACCGCCTGGCGGATGCACTCGCGGTTCGGCACGGGCAGCATGCCGGGCATCGCGGCGTCGACCAGCGACACCTGCGTATTCGGTTCCGCCCCGAACGCCGTCGCGGCGCCGGAAAAGAGCTTGGCGTTCGAAGTGACCTGCGCATGGACTTCCAGGCCGATCACGACCTCCCACGCGCCGGTTTCGCCGTTGATACGATAGTCCGTCATGCTGCTTCCTCACGCGGCGCGACTTCGCGCTCGATTTTCTTTGCCAGTTTCACGCGCGCAAGCGACAGATCATAGGCTTGTTGCAGGTTAAGCCAGAAGCGTGCGCTCGTGCCGAAATAGCGCGCCAGCCGCAAAGCCGTGTCGGCCGTTACCGACCGTTCCTCGTTCAAGATCGCCGTGATGCGATTCGCGGGCACGTGTAGCGCCAATGCCAGCGCGTTCGCCGACATCTCCAGCGGCGCCAAAAATTCCTCGCGCAACATCTCGCCAGGCGACGTGGTGACTCGCTCGACGGCGCCCGGCACTTCAATGCCCGGCACTTCAATGGTAGTCGACGATTTCGACATCCCACGCATCTCCATCATTCCAGCGGAAACATATCCGCCATTGATCGTTGATCCGGATCGACCATTGCCCCGCCCGGTCGCCCTTCAATTTTTCCAGCCGATTGCCGGGCGGCGCCATCAAATCCTCGATCTGTACCGCCGCATCGATCTGATCAAGCTTACGAAGCGCGACCTTGACGATATTATTGAACCGACGGCTTTTTCCCTTTTTCCAGAGGCTTGCCGTTTCACTGTCACATATACTACGTATCATGTATTACGCAATACATAAAGCTACCACCATCTCTCCGCCCGCGCCGCAAATCCCGCGCGTTCCTCGATCGCCAGTCCGGCGTTCAGCACGCCCTGCTCATCGAACGCCTTGCCGATGATTTGAAGTCCAAGCGGCAGCCCTTCGCGGTTCAGCGCGGCGGGTACCGACATGGCGGGCAGCCCCGCAAGGCTCGCGGGCACGGCGAACACGTCGTTGAGATACATGGACAGCGGGTCGGTCGTCATTTCGCCCAGCCCGAACGCCGCCGATGGCGCGGTCGGGGCAAGGATGATGTCGCACGTCTCGAACGCCGCCGAAAAATCGCGCGAGATCAGCGCCCGGACCTTCTGCGCCTG
>PHEM01000418.1 GCA_002842935.1 Alphaproteobacteria bacterium HGW-Alphaproteobacteria-13
GGTGAAGACCATGATGTCGAGCGAAAGGCCGGGATCCGATGCCACGTGGAGCGCGAGCACGTCACGACGTTGCATCGCAAGTTCGTCGACCAGACGCTTGGAAAGCGCTGCACGGCGTCTGCCGTCACTGCCGACACTCGCAACGACTTCGACGACATCTTCGTCACCAACGACTTCGATGTCGCGCTCGCCGTAAAACACCGGCTGGAGAACCGGTGTGCCGTCGCGCGAGAGAACGAGGATCATTCCGGCATCGGCCTTAAGTTCGGGTGCCAGCTCCGGGGGCTTTGCCCGAATGTCCTGGCATTCGCGCTCGATCGCTTCGATCGTCGCCTCGGCCGCAGCAATTGCTTCTTCGGCGCTGTCTTCGTCCTCAAGAATGGCCGCATGCGCGTCGTACGAGGCATCGAGCTCGTCAAGGCGGACCAGTTCGGCGTCAGTCAACGGAGCCGGCTCGGCCGGAAGGCGAATGAGGCCATCGACGAGGTCGTGACTGGCATAGGCGTCAAGCGTCGGCTTGACCCAGGCAAGACCCTGCTCTGCTGCGAGCGCCTTGGCGCGCTTTTCCATCTCCTCCGAGGCGAGGGTTTCCAGAAGCGCGACATCGACCCAGGACTCGCTGTCATCGTCGTCGAACAGTTCGCGTTCAATCCGGCCACCCGCAGCGATGTAGGCGTCACGGCCGACAAGACGGGCACGAGCGTCGCTGCCGCGGACCGTGCCGGAGAGCACCATGCGCCGGATGCTGTCGGCGCTGGGCGCATAATACCCCGAGGACGCCTGTTCATAGACGCGAGCCTGAATTTCGTGGTCGGAGGTCGCGCCGAAAGCTTTGGCGAGATCGAGAGTGATTTCGCCGGTCGCCAGAGCAGCGAAGACGACAGGCGCGAGGGTCGCAAGACGCAGCCTGCCTTCGACGAAGCGGACCGTCAGCCCGAAGCGGCGCGCAACATCCTCCGTCGAGGCACCTGCGTCGATCAGAGCAGCGAACGCCTGCGCTTCGTCAGCCGGGTTCATCGCGAGGCGATGGAAGTTTTCGGCCAGGCTCGTTTCGACTGCGAGTTCCGCATCGTCTTCAAGAACGAGGCAAGTAACCTCGTAGCCCTTCGGCAGGACTTTCTCTTCGGCAAGCGCCAGCAAGGCGCACCGGCGACGCTCTCCAGCTTCAACCTCGAATTTGCTACGAGCCGCAGGCCGGACGATGAGGTTCTGCAACAACCCATGGGCTGCAATGCTCGCTTTCAGTTCGGAATCTGCAGCTGGATCACCGTGACGGCGGACGTTGCGAGGGGACTGGACCAACTTGGTCAGCGGGATCGACTTGATCATGGGACTTACTCCTGATTGCGAGCTCAAGCATCGACCTTCGACGCTCATTCGGCTCAAACAGAAGCAAGCGCCCTTCCCTCTCAATGACTGGCGATGGGCCGGTTGCCACCTGTCCGGTTCAAGACACCAGACATAGGAAAGCAAAGATTCCGGCGAAACAATGGGCGGGCCCGCAGTCGTGAACAAGCCGTCGTTGCAGTCTCCGTATTAGTTCGCCAAAAGCTGACCTACATTCAAACAGTTGCTGCGATTAAGTTGCTAACGGCAACTCGGAGGCATTTGCAGGGTGGTATGCGCCAAGGCATAGAAATCGTCGAAAAAGCAAAAACAGCTTTCCGGATTTTCGGCCCCACCGCGATCAGCGGAGACTAGCGGGTTTTTGGAACGCTCGCAGAACTGCTGTTGCATAAGGCAAGGGGGCATAATGGCTCGAACATTACAGAAAACCGGCGCCAACGGCCCCCTCGTTCGCCCAGATGACGTTGAAACGCAAATCGACGCTGCTCTCACGCTGCCCCACCAGCCGCTTCGCGCCCGGCTTGACATCACCGACCCACAAGACGCCGACCATTTACGCTCCGAGACGCTCGTTCACTTGGTCCGGCATGGGCGCCGGACCGGTGATCAAGGGCTGATCAGCCTGGTGCTGCCGGTTCTGCTCGCCCGCTGCGAGGCAAATCTTATTGTTAAGGTGCCCGACGGGCAACTTCCGGAAGCCGCCACTGTTCGAGAGGACATACTGGGCGAGTTCAGCGAAATGTTCGCTAGCGATGGCACAGGCAAGAATCCCGACGAGCTGGACTTCTATGAGTGCAAATTTAATCGCGCCTTCCGCTTCTTCCGGATCGACGTCGTTCGCCGTGAGACGGGGCGGCTCAAGCTTGTGGCGCAGATGCCCGAGCCCGACCAGGACGGCGAGCCCGAACCTCATGACGATGTATTCGCCCGAGTATCAGAGGTGTTCCGCTCGCCGGCGACGCAGGACGGCGACGTTTTCCGGTCCGAGCTTCACGATGCGATTCTAGAGCTGCCGCCCGACGAACGTGACGCGGTAATCCTCGTTCACGCGCTCGGCTATCAAGAAGAGTCCGACGATCCGGCCGAGGAGACTGCGGCGACACGCTGCGACTGCACCGGACGTACAATTCGCAACCGGCTGACACGGGCGGCGACGAAGCTGGCCCGTTTCAAGGAGATGGCATGAATGACTGGTGATCGGCCTTGGTGCTCGGCGTCGTGGTGTTTGCTATGGTGTTGGGCGAGGCGGATAGGTTGCAGGCTGGATTG
>PHEM01000419.1 GCA_002842935.1 Alphaproteobacteria bacterium HGW-Alphaproteobacteria-13
GTGCCGCCGGTCGAAGTCACTCGCTTTCACGCCAACGCCGTGGCGGGCTGGGCGCCGGGTACGCGCTATAGCGTCGATACCGCGCCGCTCGGCGATGCGGCGGCGATGGTGGGGGCGGCGCAGCCCTCGCTCGAATGGAACAGCTATCGCGCGGCGGTCGAGCGCCAGTTGCAGTTGCAGGGGCTTGCCGCGGCGCCCGAGGGCGCCCGCGCGCCGCTGAAGGTTCGCATCGGCTTCGACCGCGCGGGGCACGAGACGGTGGGGCGCCGCTCGCCCGTGTCGGTGGGGGTCGGCGGTTCGACGGGCAGCTATGGTTCGGGCATCGGCCTGGGGCTTGGGATCAACCTGGGCGGCGGCGCGCGCAAGATGGAGGATCTGCAATTGTCGGTCCGCATCGACGACGCGGCGACCGGCCAGGCGCTGTGGGAAGGCCGCGCGCTGACGGCGGTGCCGCAAAAGGCGCCCGCCGCGCAGCCGTCGCTGGCCGCCGCCAAATTGGCCGAAGCGCTGTTCAAGGACTTCCCCGGCGAATCGGGACGCACTATCACCGTCCCATGACCATCACCATCAACGCCGCCTTCGACAGCGGCAATATCGTCGTGGAACGCATCGACGGCACCGCCGCGCGCCTGTCGATCCGCAGGGATCGCGAATCTGACTTCTTTCAATGGTTCCACTTTCGCGTGACCTGCGCGGTCGGCGACGCGCTGGACTTGCGGATCACGGGGCTGAACGAATCGGCCTATCCCGACGGCTGGTCCGGCTATGCGGCGTGCGCCAGCAGCGACCGGGAAAACTGGTTCCGGCTCGACAGCGATTATGACGCGGCGGCGGACGGCGGGACGCTGACCATAAGCTATGTCGCCGAAAGCCCCGTGCTGTGGATCGCCTATTTCGCGCCCTATTCGATGGAGCGGCATCACGACCTGGTCGCCTGGGCCGCCGAATGCGAAGGCGTGACCTATCGCTGCCTGGGCACCAGCCTGGAAGGCCAGTCGATCGACTGTCTGGAAGTGGGGACGGGCGATACGCAGGTCTGGCTCTATGCGCGCCAGCATCCGGGTGAGAGCATGGCCGAATGGTGGATGGAAGGCGCGCTGGAAAAGCTGACCGATCCCGCCGACCCGCAGGCGCGGTCACTGCGCGGCAAGTGCCGGTTCCACATCGTCCCGAACATGAATCCCGACGGATCGCGGCGCGGCCACCTGCGCACCAATTTCGCGGGCGTGAACCTCAACCGCGAATGGGACGATCCGACGCCCGAGCGCAGCCCCGAAGTGCTGTGCGTGCGGAACGCCATGGACGAAAGCGGCGTCGACTGGGCGATCGACGTTCACGGCGACGAAGCGATTCCCGCCGTTTTCCTGGCGGGGTTCGAAGGCATCCCGTCGCTGAAGGCGGAGCAGCTGGCGAAATATAAGGCTTATGAAGCGACGCTGGCCGCCGGCACGCCCGATTTCCAGACCGATCTCGGCTATGGCGAATCGGCGCCGGGGCAGGCGAATCTGTCGATGTCGACCACGCAGCTTGCCGAGCGGTTCGGCGCCGTGGCGATGACGCTGGAAATGCCGTTCAAGGACAATCGCGACTTGCCCGACCCGGAACGCGGCTGGTCGCCCGAGCGGTCGAAGCTGCTGGCGCACGCCTGTCTCGCGACATTGGACCGGATGGTGTAGAAAGATTTCACGCGAAGGCGCGAAGAAGAAAATCTCACACAAAGACACAAAGAGGGAGGTTGCTCCCAATATGCCGCTTCGCATCGCGAAGCATATGTCCTGTTAAAAATGCCGCCTGTGGCGCGCGCACCTTCGGCGAAATCGCACGCCCTCTTTGTGTCTTTGTGTGAGATTTTCCTAACCCACGCTCGCGACGTAAATACCTTCGCGCCCTTGCGTAAAAAAACGGGGTTCGGGGAGGGAGGCGGACCCCGTTCTTCCTGCCGCGAAGGGCAGGGGCTGGTTAGGCTCAGGCGGCCTTCTTGTCTTCGATCACCGGCGACGTGCCGCCGATCGCGATCTTGTGCGGCTTCATCGCCTCGGGCACTTCGCGCACCAGGTCGATCGTCAGCAGGCCGTCGGCCAGATCCGCCTTGTCGACGCGCACGAAGTCGGCCAGCTGGAAGCGCCGTTCGAACGCGCGCGTGGCGATGCCGCTATAGAGCAGCTTGCGCTCCGCGCCTTCCGCCACGGGACCCTTGCGACCGCTGACCGTCAGCATGTTCTGCTGCGCCGTGATGTCGATTTCGTCCGGCTTGAAGCCCGCGACCGCGACGATGATGCGGAAATGATCGTCGGCGAGCTTCTCTATGTCGAACGGCGGATAATTTTCCGCCCCCGATCCGCCGGTCTCCAGAAAGTCGAACAATCGGTCGAAGCCGACGGTCGAACGGCGATAGGGGGTCCAGTCAAAGCTGTTGCGCATAGGTCATTCCTTCCTTGTCAAAGCGAAGCAAAGGGACGGCGGCCTTGCACCGCCATCGCCGTCCGGTCCCGTTGCGGCGACCGGATGAAAGGAATCTGGTATGGATTGAAACCATTTCAAGGGGGCGGTGGTCCTGCCGGGAAAGGCGCGCTATGGGGCGGCGAATCACTCCCTCCCTTTCCCGCGC
>PHEM01000420.1 GCA_002842935.1 Alphaproteobacteria bacterium HGW-Alphaproteobacteria-13
GCCACGCAAGGATGCGTCATTGGTCGAGATCGAGCGGCGTGTGAGGGCGCGCAGGGCGCGCGCTCCGGCGGTCGTGAACTTCCGCGCGGTGTCGCCCTACCGGGCGCGTTTCAAGCAGGGCGCGACCCTGGTCCCGCGCTTCATGTGCTATGTCGAGCGCGTCGAACTCGGACGCCTCGGGGGGAACGCGAACGCCCCGCTTGTCCGCAGCGTCCGCTCAAATCAGGAAAAGGCACCTTGGCGCGATCTGGAACCACTCCAGAGCGCGGTCGACGCCCGCTGCCTGCGCACGGCCTACCTCGGCTCGTCCATTGCTCCGTTTCGCATCCTTGATCGGCCCGAGGCGGTCATCCCCGTTAACGGCGGAACGATGCTCGACAGCAACAGCGCGGAGGCCCGAGGACTGCACAACACCGCGGATTGGCTTAGGAGGTGCGAGCAGCTTTGGAACGAACATAGCGCCGGAAGAATGCGGTTCTCTGAACGCCTGGACTATCAGCGCGGCTTATCGGGCCAGTTTCCGGTTGCAGGGACCCGGGTAGTTTATAGCGCCTCTGGAACACTTGTCGCCGCGGCAGTCGTCCGCGACCCCGAGGCGGTGATCGAGCACAGCCTCTATTGGGCGCCTGTAGCAAATGAAGAGGAGGGTCACTTTCTAGCCGCACTCCTCAATTCGGAGGCGATCCGCCGTCGCGTTGAACACATGCAGAGCCGCGGCGAGCAGGGCGCGCGGCACTTCGACATGCTTTTCTTCACGCTGCCGATCCCGCGCTTCGACCCCGCGAACGATCTGCACCGGCGCCTTTCCGCCAAGGGGCGCGACGCCGAGGCCGCCGCAGCCGGCGTCCTGATCGAGGAGGGCACGCCTTTCGTGACGGCCCGGACCGCGATCCGCGAGGCATTGCGCGCCAACGGCATCTCGGACGCAATCGACCTCCTCGTGATCGAACTCCTCGGCGACGCGGGGGTCGAGGATCACGCCGAGCCGATAGGCGGCGACATCCCCCTCGACGATCTGGTGCGACCGTAGCCGAGGCCGACCGTCTGAGGGCGCCCTGCCCACGCGACGGCCGCGGAGCGTCATCGGTCGAGGGGGACGGACAGGCACGTCGCCAGCAACAGCGCCGGCAGCACGACGAACACCCATAAGGCGAACCGCCTGGCCGCCCTCTGGTCCCGGTTCTTGCGGCGGTAATACTTCTCGGCCTCGGATTCCATCCCTACCCCCTTTGTCGCATCGCATCCCGCGCCATGTGGCCGGGGGCGCCCGGGGCGGTCAAATCGCGAAACCGTTACAACGCGATCCGGCCGACCTCCTCGGCCAGCAGGTCGAGCGCGACCGAGCCGTATTTCGGCCGCCCGTATTTGTGCCCCATCAACTCGGCCCGGAGCCTTTCGTCGACCCGCGCCGCGATCAGCCGCGCACGGCAGCGGTCAAATTCGGCATAGGCCTGCGCCAGTTTCAGCCCGAATGTGACTGGCTCGGCATGAATACCGTGGCTGCGGCCGATTGTCGGCGTGTATTTGTGCTCCATCGCGCGGGTCTTGATCGCCGCCAGCAGCGCGTCGGTATCGGCGATCAGAATATCGGTCGCGCGCGCCAGCTGCACTGACAGCGTGGTGTCGAGCACGTCCGATGATGTCATGCCCTGATGCATGAAGCGCGCTTCGTCACCGACCTGCTCGGCCACCCAAGTGAGGAAGGCGATCACGTCATGCTTGGTCACCGCCTCGATTGCGTCGATGGCGGGAACATCAATCACCGGATCGGTCGCCCACCAGTCCCACAGCGCCTTCGCGGCAGATGGCGGCACCACGCCAAGTTCGCCGAGCTTCTCGGTGGCGTGCGCCTCAATCTCGAACCAGATGCGATATTTCGCTTCGGGTTCCCACAAGGCGGTCATTTGCGGGCGGGCATAGCGGGGGACCATGGGTGGCTCCGGTTGAAGGGTCAAACTTGGGGCGCGGGCTAGGCGGGCGGGGCGCGGATAGCAAGCCCGTCAGATCAGCCCCTTGGCTCTGAGCGAGGTGTGCCCTTCGCGACCAATGATGACGTGATCGTGGACAGTCACGCCTAGCAGGCGTCCGGCCTCGGCGATGCGTTGCGTGATCTGGATGTCGGCGCGGCTGGGCTCGGGGCTGCCGCTGGGATGATTGTGCACCAGAATCATCGCCGCCGCCCCCAGATCCATCGCCCGGCGGATCACTTCGCGCGGATGGATCGCGGCCTCGTCAATCGAACCATCGCCAAGGTGATGATCCTCGATGAGCCGGTTTTTGGTGTCGAGGTAAAGGATGCGCACGCGCTCCACCGTCAGATGCGCCATATCGGTGGTAAGGTAATCGATCAGCGCCTGCCAGGAACCCAGCACCGGCTTTTTGATGATTTCGCCGCGAGTCATGCGCCGCGCCGCGATGCTGACCGATTTGATCGCGGCGGCGCTGGCTTCGCCGACGCCCTTCACGCGCTGCAACGACTTGGGATCGGCGTTAAGCACGCCTGCAAGGCTGCCGAACTGCGCGATCAGCGCCTTGGCGATGGGTTTGGTATCGCCGCGCGGTATTGCGGCGAACAGCAGGTATTCGAGCACTTCGTAATCC
>PHEM01000421.1 GCA_002842935.1 Alphaproteobacteria bacterium HGW-Alphaproteobacteria-13
CGCTTCCGCCCGCGCGGCGGCGTCGGCGCGCACAAGGGCGCGGTGACGCGGGTGGGTTGACGAGGGCAAGCTGATCCCGACCCCTCCTGCAAGCGGGAGAGGCAGCGAGACTTGCGGGCTTGCTCGCTAGTCGCAGCGGGGTGGGCAAAACGCACCGCCACAGGCCCACCCCCACCCCTCTCGCTTGCGGGAGGGGAGAACGGACGTCGCACCCCAAACCACCCCCGCATTGACGCCGCGCGTTCACGCGCTAGGGTCACGGCGGGGTAGGGGATGATGGTCGATATCGACGATGATTATGAACCGCTGCCGCCCAGGCGGCGGATGTTCCGGCGCAAGCGGGTCTTGATTCCGCTTGGGCTTCTGCTGGCGCTGGCGGCCGCCTTTTTCCTGCTGCTGACCCCCGATACCGACCGCGAGGCGATGATCGCCAAATATGGCGGCGCCGACGCCGCTTTCGCCGCGGGACCCGCAGGGCAGCGCATCCATTACCGCGATCAGGGAAAGCCGGACGCGCCCGCGATCGTCCTGCTCCACGGTTCGAACGCCAGCCTCCATACGTGGGAGCCGCTGATCGAGCGGCTGGGCGGCGATTACCGGATCGTCACGCTGGACCTGCCCGGCCATGGGCTGACCGGCGGCACGCCCGACCGCGAATATGACGCCGACGCCATGATCGCCGCCGTCGATGTCGTCGCCGCGCGGCTGGGGCTGGAGCATTTCACGCTGGGCGGCAATTCGATGGGCGGCTGGATCGCGTGGCGCTATGCGCTCGCGCGGCCCGAGCATGTCGATGCGCTGCTGCTGATCGACGCGGCGGGCATGCCGCTGCGGGCAGGGGAGAAACGCCCGGCATCGAATATCGGCTTTCGCCTGCTCGAATATCCGCTGGGCCGCTGGCTGGCGATGCGCATCACGCCGCGTGCGCTGGTCGAAACCTCGCTGCGCGAATCGGTCGCGAAACAGGATGTCGTCGATGCGGCGATGATCGACCGTTATTGGGAGTTGCTGCGCTTTCCCGGCAACCGGCAGGCGACGGCGCTGCGGGCGACGATCGACCGCGAACCCGACATGGCGGCGCGCGTCGGCGAGATCGCCGTGCCGACGCTGATCCTGTTCGGCAAGCTGGACCGGCTGATCAACCCCAGCGCCGCGCAGACTTTCCACGAACGCATCGCGGGTTCAGAGGTCGTGCTGTTCGATGGTGTGGGTCATCTGCCGATGGAGGAAGCGCCCGACGCGACGGCGGCGGCGATCGCGGATTTCCTTAAGCGGCGGCTTGCCGCTTCGCCTCCGGCGCGTCCAGAAACGCGCTGACGCGCGCCGCGACCGCGGCCGCGTGCGTGAAGGGGAAGAGGTGCGATCCCGGCACCATTTCCAGCAGCGCGCCGTCGATCAGCCCCGCGATCATCTCTCCATGCCAGGCGGGAACGACGCCGTCATGCTGGCCCATCAGGATCAGCACGGGCCGCCGCCGCAGTCCCGGCAGCATCGCGGCGCTGGTCCAGCCCGCCATCGCCAGCCCCTGCCAGGCCAGCCCCAGCGGCGTCGCGGCGGGCAGCTTCATGCCGCTTGCCAGCATGTCGCCGTCGAACAGCGCGACCCAGCCGATGCCCGGCGCGCTGACGCTGGGCGTGGTCGCCATCAGCACCAGGCGGCGGATGCGGTCCGGGAACTGCACCGCGACCTGCTGCGCCAGCGCGCCGCCCCAGCTGAAGCCCGCAAGGTCCACGTCATCGTGGCCGAGGCGGCTGGCGACCTCCATCACCGTGGCCGCCATCGCGGGCGCCGAATAGGGGAGCAGCGCGTCGGGCGAACCGCCGACACCCGGCATGTCGAGCGTCCACACCTCGCGATCGGCGATGCGGGCGAGCAGCGGCGCGGCGGCGGCGATGTCGGCGCCGATCCCGTTCAGGAACAAAAGCGGCGTGCCGGACGCCCCCACGCGCCAGCGCGCGATGCGCAGCGCCAGGCCGTGGACATGCAGAGTGCTGATGGCGGGACGCCCGCTGATCCTCGTCATGCCGTCCGTCTTGGCATAACGGCAAATCCAAATCCATCCGTTGTTTTAAACAGGCGGGTTCGCCGCCGCTGCCGCCCGCGCGGCCTTTTCATGGCGCAGGCAGTCGAAAATCTTCGCGCCCGCCAGAAAGACCGCGCCGCTGCACGCGGCCATCAGCAATTTGCCGCCGACGCCGGGAAACTGGTACAGATAGGCGGTTCCGCGCGCCATCGCGCCCATCGCCAGCGCATAGATGATCAGGCACGCCTCGAACCGCGTCTTGATGACAAAGAGTCGTCCGATCTTTTTCAGCATCGCTCCATTCCCAGCAAGGGTCATGCCAGCGGCGCAAATCCGCGATTCGCCGCGCCGCGCCTATGGTAAATTGTAAATTAACCCGACAGGCGATGGAAAGTCACAGCAATTCGGACAGGCCGAGCGCTTCCAGCAATGCTGCGCGGGCGCGGCGGACGTCGCGGAGCAGCGCCGGGGAAGCAAGGTCGCCCGATGCGATCGCCTGCGGCCAATACGCTTCGATCACGGCGGCGATGCGGTCGAGCTTTGCTTCGTC
>PHEM01000027.1 GCA_002842935.1 Alphaproteobacteria bacterium HGW-Alphaproteobacteria-13
ACCCGCGAACAGGCCGAGGGCTTCTATGCGATCCACAAGGAACGTCCCTTCTTCGGCGAACTGGTCGCCTTCATGACGTCGGGTCCCGTCGTCGTGCAGGTGCTGGAAGGCGAGGACGCTGTGAAGCGCAACCGCGACATCATGGGCGCGACCAACCCCGCCGACGCCGCCGAAGGCACGATCCGCAAGACCTTCGCCGAAAGCATCGAGGCGAACTCGGTCCATGGCAGCGACAGCGACGAAAACGCCGCGATCGAAATCGCCTTCTTCTTCAAGCCCGAAGAAATCGTCGGCTGACCGATTTGCGCCGTAAGGCAGAAAAGGCCGCCGGAGCGATCCGGCGGCCTTTTTCGTTCAAAGCAGCGGACTGAGCATCGCCAGCAGGTTCCGCCAGAAACGGCGCGGCATTCCGGTATTCGCTACATCCTGCGCCGTGACCGCATCGCAATCGGCCAGATAGCTGTCCTGCCGCGTGCGGATTTCGCCTGCGAAACCCTTGTCCATGAACAAGATGTTGTTCTCGAAATTCAGCTCGAAGCTGCGCCGGTCGAGATTGGCCGATCCGATCAGCGCGACTTCGCCGTCCGCGACCATCGTCTTGGCGTGGAGCAGGCCGGGGCGATATTCGTACAGGCGCACGCCCGCGTCGATCAGATCGGCATAATAGCTGCGGCTCGCGCCCGCGACGATCAGGCTGTCGTTGCGCTTCGGCAGGATCATCACCGTCGCGACGCCGCGTCGCGCGCAGTCGAGCAGCGCGAAGATCAACTGTTCGTCGGGCACGAAATAGGGCGTCGTCACCACCAGCTCGCGCCGCGCCGCGTGGATCAGCGACACGAAACAGGCCGTCATCGCGGCATAGCGCAGATTGGGACCCGTCCCGACGATCTGCGCGGCGATTCCGGGATCGGCGGCGGGCGGCGGCTCCGCGCCATCGACCAGCAGGTCGCTGATATCGTCGCCATGCTCCGATTCCCAGTCGGCGGCGAAGATGAACTGGCAGTCGCGCACCACGGGACCTTCCCAGCGCGTCATGATGTCGACCCACGGCGCATAGCGCGGCTTCACGCGAAATTCCGGATCGGCGAGATTCTGGCTGCCACACCAGGCGATACGGTTGTCGACGATCAACTGCTTCCTGTGATTGCGCAGGTCGAAACGCCCGCGAATCAGCGTCCAGATCAGCCCGCCGATCGGCAGCGCGACGCGCGCGTCGATCCCGGCGCCCTGCATCTCCCGCCAATAGGCCGAGCGGATGAAGCCGCGCGATCCCAGCGCGTCCGCCAGCACACGCACCCTGACGCCGCGCCGGGCGGCGCGCACCAGCGCGTTCTTGATCCGAAAGCCGTTTTCGTCGGCCAGCCAGATATAGAAACAGAGGTGGACGGTCGATGTCGCATTGTCGATATCGTCGACCATCTCGCGGATCGCGGCGTTGCTGTCCGCCGCGAGGCGGGCGCGGTTCCCGGCGGTCGGGGGCAGGCTGTTGACCGTTTCGGCGAGCGCGAAGGGTGCGGCATAGGCCGTGCGGGCGAGTCCCCGGCGGACGGCCGCCTTTTCGTGCGGGTGCGGCAGATGCGCCTCGATCGCACGGTATCGCTTGCGCCGCTTCGCGCTGATCCGCGCCTCACCGAGCAGCAGATAGGCGACGATGCCGACGACCGGCACCGCGAACACCGCGATCAGCCAGGCGATGCGTGATGCGGGTTCGCGCTGCGGCCGCAGCACGATCCGCACCACCGTCACGCCAAGCGCCGCAAAGAACAGCAACGACAGGGCAAGGCCAGCGTCGAACCTCATCGCGCCAGTTCACCGCGCTTTGCCGGAAAAGACCAGCGGCTTTTTAGAATTCGTCCGCTGCCGCCATCAGCCCCGCGAGTTTCCTGGGCGCCACGGCCAGCCAGCTCTTGCGCAGCCATTCGCCGATCTCGTCCCAGTCGGTGTCGCCAAGGTCGAGGCGGATGCCGACCCAGCCGTCGCCGAAATAGGCGGGGCGATAATAGCGGTCCGGGTCGAGTTCGATCAGCGCCGCCTGTTCGTCCACGCCGCTGATCTTGACCAGCAGCGCCGTGCGGCCGTCGCGGTGGTGATCTTCCGTGAACCAGGCGAATTTCTTACCCTTGACGATGCCGAAGCAGGGCATGCCGTGCGACAGCGTCTCTTCGGCTTCCGGCATCGCCATCGCCAACTCCCGCACCCGGCCGAGCAGCCAGTCGGGCGAGCGCTCGCGCATCACGAAGGCCGCGAGCGTCCGGGGGTAAAGCTGATGCTCGGCGATCAGCACGCGGCTGGCCAGCGTCTCTGCCGTGTCGCCGGGCAGGATCGCGACGGGCGTCTGGTCCAGCACCGGCCCGTCGTCGAGCGTGGGGGTGACGATATGGACGCTGCACCCGCCATGGCTGTCGCCCGCGTCGATCGCGCGCTGGTGCGTGTCCAGCCCCTTGTAGAGCGGCAGCAGGCTGGGGTGGATGTTGAGCATCCGGCCTTGCCAGCCCGCGACGAACGCCTCGCTCAATATCCGCATATAGCCCGCGAGCGCGACATAATCGGCGCCCGCCGCGCGCAACTGTTCGTCCACCAGCGCGTCGAAGGCGTCGCGCGTCATGCCCTTGTGCGTCTCTGCCCATGTCGCGACACCCTCCGCCGCCGCGAGCGTCAGGCCGGGCGCCTCGGGGTTGTTGCTGGCGACCAGCACGATCTCATAGGGGCAGGCGTCACCCTTCGCGGCATAGAGCAGCGCCGCCATATTGGTGCCGGTGCCGGAAATCAGAACGGCGACGCGGGCTTTCGTCATGAAGGCTTCCCCAATTTCGTCATGCTGAACTTGTTTCAGCATCCATGGCCTGATCTCTCGTCACGCACAGGATTGATTTCGATGGCAGACCATGGACCCTGAAACAAGTTCAGGGTGACGAACATATCAGCCTCTATGCGTCGCCGACCATGCGGCCATCGCGCTCCACGTCTCCGCTCCGCCGCGCACGGTGCAGCCCTTTTCGCCCTCTGCTATATGGCCGATGCGGTGGACGGTCTCGCCCGCCGCTTCCAGCGCCGCCGTCACGTCCGCGACATCGGCTTCGGCAACGACCACCGCCATGCCGATCCCGCAATTGAAGGTGCGCGCCATCTCGTCGGGTTCGATATTCCCCTGCGCTTGCAGGAAGGCCATCAGGCGCGGCTGCTCCCAAGCGTCGGCATCGACATGGGCGTGCAGCGTCCCCGGCAGGATACGCGGGATATTCTCCAGCAGCCCGCCGCCGGTGATATGCGCGAGGGCATGGATCTTGCCCGTCTTCACCAGCGGCAGCAGGCTCTTCACATAGATGCGCGTCGGCGCCATCAGCGCGTCGATTAGCAGCACGCCATGATCGAACAGCGCCGGACGGTCGAGCTTCCATCCCTTGTCCGCTGCGAGCCGCCGCACGAGCGAAAAGCCGTTCGAATGCACCCCCGACGAGGCGAGACCAAGGATCACATCGCCCGCCGCGACCTTGTCGGCGGTCAGCACCTGGCTGCGCTCGACCGCGCCGACGCAAAAGCCCGCGAGGTCATAGTCGCCCGCCGCATACATGCCTGGCATTTCGGCCGTTTCACCGCCGATCAGCGCGCAGCCCGCTTGCTTGCAGCCTTCGGCGATGCTGGCGACGACGCTGGTCGCGACGTCGCTCTCGAGCTTTCCGGTCGCATAATAATCGAGGAAGAACAAAGGCTCCGCGCCCTGCACGATCAGGTCGTTCGCGCACATGGCGACCAGGTCTATGCCGACGCCGTCATGCCGCCCCGATTCGATCGCGAGCTTCAGCTTGGTGCCGACGCCGTCGTTCGCGGCGACGAGCAGCGGGTCGTCGAACCCGGCCGCCTTCAGGTCGAAGAAGCCGCCGAAGCCGCCGAGGTCGGCGTCGGCGCCGGGACGGCGCGTGGCGCGGGCCAGCGGCGCGATGGCACGGACCAGCGCATTGCCGGCGTCGATCGATACGCCGGCCTGGGCATATGTATAGGAGGCGCCTTGCCCCTCTCGTTGGTTGTGCTTGGAATCCATGGCTCGCGCGACTAACGGTTCCAGCCGACAAATGCCACGATTTCCTGTCATGCCGCTTGCGTTTCGCCTGAGTTCAAGGGCAAAGCTTAGGGAAGATATGATTTCGGCCGCTCTCTCCCGTTTCACAGACTCCGCCGATTCCGGCGCGCGTCCGCGTCATGGTTGGCGCTGGGCGGTCCTGTTCGGCCTGTTTTTCGCGATTCTCGCCATCGGCGTGGTCGAAGGGCAGATCAGCCGCGGCAATCGCGGAATCACGCCGATCAACAGCAGCGGCGATTTCCTGGCGAGCGGGATTTCGGTCGATGTGACGGGCGACAATGCCGACGATGCCCGCACGAAAGGCTGGCGCGAGGCGCAGCGCAAGGGCTGGGCGCAGCTCTATCGCCGCCTCAACGGCAGCGAGGGACCGGCGCTGGGTGATTCGGTGCTCGACGGCATCGTCACCGCGATCGTCGTCGAACAGGAACAGATCGGCGCGCGGCGCTATGTGGCGAAGCTGGGCGTCCAGTTCGACCGCGTGCGCGCGGGCCAGATATTGGGCGTCAGCGGCCGGAATTTGCGTTCGCCGCCCTTGTTGGTCATCCCCGTCTATTCGATCGACGGCATCCCGCAGGTGTTCGAACAGCGCAGCGCGTGGCAGCGCGCCTGGGCCGAATATAATACGGGGCAGAGCGCGATCGACTATGTGCGCACCGCCGGGACCGGGGCCGACACGCTGCTGCTCAATGCGGGGCAGACGGGGCGGCGCGGGCGCGTCTGGTGGCGCGTCATCCTCGACCAATATGGCGCCGCCGACGTGCTGATGCCGATTGCCCGGATCGACTATGCCTATCCGGGCGGGCCGATCACCGGGCGGTTCAGTGCCCGCTACGGTCCCGACAACAAGCTGATCTCCAGCTTCACCATGACGGGACCGAGCGCCGCGGCGCTGCCCGACATGATGGAAAAGGCGGTCGCGCGCATGGACCGCATCTATACCGAGGCGCTGGCGGCGGGCATCCTGCGCACCGACACCTATCTCGTGCTCGAAAAGCCCGTGGAGAAAGTGGACCTGCCTGCCGAGACGACGGAGGCGGACGAGCGCCTGCCTGTCGAGACCGACAGCAGCGTGTCCACCGCGCCGGCGGCCGGGACGCAGAGCTTCACGGTGCAATATGGCTCGCCCGACGTCGAATCGGTGTCGGCGACCGAGCGCGCGGTGGCGGCGATTCCCGGCGTCCAGTCGGCCGCGACCACCAGCCTCGCGCTGGGCGGGACGTCGGTGATGCGCGTGACGTTCCGCGGCGACATGGCGGCGCTGCGCGCGGCGCTGACGGCGCGCGGGTTCAAGGTGCAGGAAGGCGGCGGGCAGCTCAGGATCAGCCGCTGATGGCGCGCGCGCCATCGTCTGGGCAGGCATCCGGCCAGATCGCCCTGCCGCTCGACTGGAGCGCCGACGGGGCGAGCGACGGCCCGCTGATCGTCGGAACCAGCAACGCCGACGCCGTGCGCTATCTGCGCCATGCCGCGACCTGGCCGGTGCGGACCGCCGTGCTGACGGGTCCGCGCGGCTCGGGGCGCAGCCTGATGGGCCGCCTGTTCGCGCGCGACACGGGCGGGCGCGTGATCGACGGTCATGACAGCGTCGGCGAAGAGGCGATGTTCCATGCCTGGAACGCCGCGCGGGACGGCGGCGCGCCGCTGCTGATCATCGCCGACGCGCCTCCGGCGGCGTGGAACGTCACCTTGCCCGACCTCGCGTCGCGGCTCGGCGCGGTGCCGGTGCTGACGATCGGCGAGCCGGACGACTGCCTGGCCCGCGATTTGATCGAGATGCTGTTCGCACGGCGCGGCATGGCGCTGGCGCCCGAAGTCGCCTCCTATATCGTGCCGCGCATGGAGCGCAGCTATGCGATGATCCACCGCATCGTCGCCGCGCTCGACGCCGCGTCGCTCGAACAGGGACGGCGCGTCGGCATTCGTCTCACGCGTGAAACATTACTGTCACAGGGACTGATCGCCCCCGATCTTCCCGAAAGGCAGAAACTATGTCGCTGACGTCCGACGAAGCCCCGATAACCCCGGATAGGGCCGCGCCGCCCGCTTTCGGTCCCGAACGATTCTTCAACCGCGAGCTGAGCTGGCTCGCCTTCAACCGCCGCGTGATGGAAGAGGCGCGCAACGCCGCGCACCCCTTGCTCGAACGGCTGCGCTTCCTGTCGATTTCGGGCAGCAATCTCGACGAATTCTTCATGGTCCGCGTCGCCGGGCTGAAGGGACAGCAGCTTCAGGGCATCGACGATCCGTCCGCCGACGGCCGCTCGCCGGGGCAGCAGCTTGCCGAGATCGAGGCGGAAGTGAACCGCCTCGTCGATCAGCAGCAGTCGGAATGGCGGCGGCTGCACGGGCTGCTCGGCGAACGGGGCATCATCGTCCATGGCGCGGGTTCGGACGGGGATGCGCTGCGCACGGCGCTGCGCCGATATTTCATCGACCAGATATTCCCGATCCTGACGCCGCAGGTGCTCGACCCCGCGCACCCCTTTCCCTTCATTCCCAATCGCGGCGTCGGCGTGATCTTCGACCTCGAGCGCAAGGCGACGGGCGAGACGGTGCGCGAACTGGTGCTGATCCCTGCGTCGCTGCCGCGCTTCGTCCCGGTTCCGGGCGAGGCGAGCGCCTTCGTCGCGATCGAATATCTGGTCGAACTGTTCGCCGACCTGCTGTTTCCGGGCTTTGCGGTGCGTTCGCTCGGTGTGTTCCGCATCATCCGCGACAGCGATATCGAGATAGAGGAAGAGGCGGAGGATCTCGTCCGCCTGTTCCGCACCGCGATCCGCCGCCGCCGCCGGGGCCGCGTGATCCTGCTGGAGCTGGAGGCGGACATGCCCCCGGAACTCGCGGCGGTGCTGGGCGCCGACATTCAGGGCCATGAAGCGATCGTCGCCAAGGTCGGGGGCTTCATCGGGCTGGCCGCCTTGTCGGCGCTGGTCGAGGTCGACCGGCCCGACCTGAAATTCCCCGCCTATTCGCCGCGCTTCCCGGAACGCATCCGCGAACATGGCGGCGACTGTTTCGCGGCGATCCGCAGCAAGGACATCGTCGTCCATCATCCCTATGAAAGCTTCGACGTCGTCCTGTCCTTCCTGCGCCAGGCGGCGGCCGATCCAGATGTGATCGCGATCAAGCAGACGCTCTATCGCGCGGGCAACCAGTCGCCGGTGATCCGCGCGCTGATCGAGGCGGCCGAGGCGGGCAAATCGGTGACGGCGGTGGTCGAACTGAAGGCGCGCTTCGACGAGGAGCAGAATCTGCTCTGGGCCAACCAGCTCGAACGCGCGGGCGTGCAGGTCGTCTATGGCTTCATCGAGTGGAAGACCCACGCGAAAATCTCGATGGTCGTGCGCCGCGAAGGGCAGGGCTATCGCACCTATTGCCACTTTGGCACGGGCAATTACCATCCCGTGACGGCGCGCATCTATACCGATCTCAGCTTCTTCACGGCGGACCCGCGCGCGGGCCGCGACGCGGCGCAGCTGTTCAACTACATCACCGGCTATGTCGAGCCGGAGCGGCTGGAACTCGTCACCATGTCGCCGCTCAACATGCGCCAGCATCTGTGCACGCTGATCGATGTGGAGATCGCGGCGGCGCGCGCGGGCAAGCCGTCGGGCGTATGGGCGAAGATGAACAGCCTGGTCGATCCCGACATCATCGACCGACTCTATGCCGCCAGCGCGGCGGGGGTGCCGATCGAACTCGTGGTGCGCGGCATCTGCTGTCTGCGGCCCGGCGTGCCGGGATTGTCGGAGACGATCCGCGTCAAGTCGGTCGTCGGGCGCTTTCTGGAGCACAGCCGCATCTGGGCCTTCGCGAACGGCGCCCCACTGCCGCACCGGCGCGCGCGGCTGTTCATCTCCAGCGCTGACTGGATGCCGCGCAATTTCGACCGCCGCGTCGAATATATGATCCCGATCGAAAATCCGACCGTCCACGACCAGATTCTCGACCAGGTGCTCGTCGCGAACCTGATCGACAATGAACAAAGCTGGATATTGCAGCCCGACGGCGGCTATGTGCGGCTCACTCCGGGCGACAAACCGTTCAATCTCCATCATTATTTCATGAACAACCCGTCG
The DNA here is from genome assembly GCA_002842935.1 of Alphaproteobacteria bacterium HGW-Alphaproteobacteria-13. GTDB lineage: Bacteria > Pseudomonadota > Alphaproteobacteria > Sphingomonadales > Sphingomonadaceae > Sphingopyxis. The sequence goes on from PHEM01000027.1 coordinate 8,158, forward strand.
CTGTCGGGACGCGGCGCGGCGCTGCATCAGCGGCAGGACGTGCCGACGCTGGCCTTTACCACGCGCGAGGGGTGATTTTGGATTTTCCGGATAACATGCAGCAGGCGGTGCGCCGCTCCGCAGTGATCGACATCGGCTCGAACTCGGTGCGGATCGTCGTCTATGAAGGTCCGGCGCGCGCGCCCGCCGTGATCTTCAACGAAAAAGTCCCGGCGGGATTGGGCCGAGGCCTTGCGATCGATGGCCGGATCGCGCCCGAGGATGCAGAGCGCGGTCTGTTCGCGCTGCGCCGCTATACGCTGCTCGCGCGGGCGATGGGGGTCAGCGACCTGCAATGCGTCGCGACAGCCGCCGTGCGCGATGCCGCGAACGGCGCGGACTTCATCGCCGCCGCTGCCGCCGCCGGGCTGGACATCCGCCTGCTGTCGGGCGCGGAAGAGGCGGAAGCCGCCGGATGCGGCGTGCTGTCGGCGATTCCCGACGCGCACGGCATCGCCATCGACCTGGGCGGCGGCAGCCTGGAACTGGCCGAAGTGTCGGGGGGCGAAGTCGGCCGCTGCGCCTCTTTTCCGCTGGGCGTGCTGCGCCTGCCGACGCTTCGCAGCAATGGTCAGCAAGCCTTTGAACATGAAGTGCGAAAGATGCTGAACGCTGCGGACTGGCCCGGCGATCTCGCGGGGCGGCCCTTGTATCTGGTCGGCGGGTCGTGGCGCGCGCTGTCGCGCCTCGACCTCGAACTGACGCGCAGCCCGCTCGCGGTGCTCGACCAGCACAGCCTGCCGCGCACGGCGCTGCGCCGCCTGCTGCGCGCGACCCGGCGGCTGAGCTTCGAGGAACTGCGCGCGATTCCCGGCATGGCGTCGAACCGCGCCGCGACGCTGCCCGACGCGGCGGCGCTGCTCGCGGCGCTGGTCGGCATCATCGATGCGCCCGAGATGACGATCTCCTCCTCGGGCCTGCGCGAAGGGCTGCTCTATCGCGCGCTCGATGCCCGGACGCGCGCGCAGGACCCGCTGATCGTCGGCGCCGAGTTCGAGGGGCGCCGTCTCGCGCGCTTCGCCCAGCATGGCCGCGCCATGGCCGAATGGATCGCGCCGCTGTTCGCCGATGAGCCGCCCGCCGACAGCCGCATCCGCCTCGCCGCCAGCCTGCTCAGCGACGTCGCCTGGTCGGCGAACCCCGATTTCCGGGCCGAGCGCGGGACCGAGATCGGCCTGCACGGCAATTGGCGCGGCATCGACCTGCCGGGGCGTATCCTGCTCGCCCGCGCGCTGCACGCCGGTTTCGGCGGCGCGGACGGCGATTTCCCGGCGATGGGGGCGCTGGTCGACGCCGACCGGCTGGCCCGTGCGCGCCAATGGGGACTTGCGATCCGCCTCGCGCAGCGGCTGAGCGGCGGTGTCGAGGCGCCGCTGCGCGGCAGTTCGATCGCGCGCAAGGGCGCCAAGCTGCGCTTGCGGCTCGACGCCGGGTGGCACGATCTGGCCGGCGAATCGGTCGAACGCCGCCTGCGCGCGCTGGCCCAGGCCCTCGATGCGAAGCCGGAGACGGTGCTGGGGTGAGGGAGGCTGGGACGGCTATTTCGCGAAAAGATGCGCGCGCCTCTCTGCGATTTCCGCGCGAAATCTCCGCTACTCTTCGCTGGCCGCCCCCGGTTCGATCGCGTTCATCACCAGCTTGCCATGCCGGACGGCGAAGCCGACGCGCCCCTCGACAAGGTCGAGCGCGGCGTGGCCGAACACGTCATAGCGCCAGCCCTGCATCATCGAGATATTCTCGCGGCGCCCGGCGGCGAGCGCTTCCAGATCGTCGCTGCGGGCGATCAGCCGCGCCGCGACGTTCAATTCGCGCGAGCGGATTTTCAACAGCAGCTTGAGGAGGTCGGCGACCAGCACGCCTTCCTTGCCCAGCCCCGGTCCGCGCGGCGTGCGGTCGGGCATATCCTCCTTGGGCAGCGGCTGCGCGACGGCCAGCGCATCCATCAGCCGCGCGCCGATGTCGTTCGCCTTCCACGTCGCCGACAGGCCGCGCACGCCGCCCAGCCCGTCCTGGCTCTTTGGCGGATGCGCGGCGATGTCGGCCAGCGTCTCGTCCTTGACGATACGCCCGCGCGGCAGGTTCTTGGCGCGCGCCTCGCGCTCGCGCCACGCGGCGAGCGCCTTCAGCCGCCCCAGCGCCTCGGGCTTGCGCGACGGCAGCTTGATCCGCAGCCACGCCTTTTCGGGATCTATGTTGTAGCCTGCGGGATCGGCGAGCTTTTCCATCTCTTCGTCGAGCCAGTGGCCGCGTTCGGTCTTGACCAGCTTCTTCAGCATCATCGGAAAGATTTTCGCGAGATGCGTGACGTCGCCGATCGCATAGTCGATCTGCCGCCTGTCGAGCGGGCGGCGGCTCCAGTCGGTGAAGCGCGCGCCCTTGTCGAGTTGCAGCCCCAGCCACGCCTCGACCAGGTTCGAATAGCCGACCTGTTCGGCCTGTCCCAGCGCCATCTGGCCGACCTGCGTGTCGAAGATCGGGTGCGGCGTCCTGCCGGTCAGGTTGAAGATGATCTCCACATCCTGCCCGCCCGCGTGAAAGACCTTCAGCACATCCTCATTATCGACCATCAGGTCGAGCAGGGGTTTGAGGTCGATGCCCGGCGCCATCGGGTCGATCGCCGCCGCATGGTCGCTGTCGGCGACCTGGATCAGGCAGAGTTCGGGCCAGAAGGTATTCTCACGCATGAACTCGGTATCGACCGCGATGAAATCGCTGTTCTTGATAAGGTCGACGAATTGGACGAGCGCCGCGTTGGTTTCGATCAGCGGATGGATTTTCATGCCGCGCCTATACAGCGACTTTTTCGCGACGGGCAGGAAAAAATGGGGGGTGGCGAATCTTCTCCTTATGTCCCCCAATGACCCGATTTTCCGCCCGACCCTTGACAAATGGCGCGCCGCATTGCCTTAGGCGCGGCCATATCGGCGCGTTTCCCGCGCATTTGGAAAGACCGGATCATGCACGCCTATCGCACCCATCATTGCGGCCAGCTTCGCGGCCAGGACGTCGGGCAGAGCGTCCGCCTGTCGGGCTGGGTGCACCGGAAGCGCGACCATGGCGGGCTGTTGTTCGTCGATTTGCGCGACCATTACGGGCTGACGCAGATCGTCGCCGACAGTAGCGACGCGGCCTTCGCGACGCTCGACGCCCTGCGCGCCGAAAGTGTGGTGACGATCACCGGCGACGTCGTCGCGCGCGCGGCGGAGACGGTCAACGCGAACCTGCCGACCGGCGACATCGAAGTGCGCGCGCGCGATGTGTCGGTGCAGTCGGCCGCCGCCGAACTGCCGCTACCGGTAGCGGGCGAGCAGGACTATCCCGAGGATATCCGCCTGAAATACCGTTTCCTCGACCTGCGCCGCGACCGTCTGCACGCCAATATCCTGCTGCGTTCGAACGTCATCGCCAGCCTGCGCCGCCGTATGGTCGAGCAGGGCTTCACCGAATATCAGACGCCGATCCTGACCGCCTCGTCGCCGGAGGGCGCGCGCGACTATCTGGTGCCCAGCCGCGTCCATCCCGGCAAATTCTATGCGCTGCCGCAGGCGCCGCAGATGTTCAAGCAGCTGCTGATGGTCGCGGGCTTCGACCGCTATTTCCAGATCGCGCCCTGCTTTCGCGACGAGGACGCGCGCGCCGACCGCTCGCCAGGCGAATTCTATCAGCTTGATTTCGAGATGAGCTTCGTCACGCAAGACGATGTTTTCAATGCGATCGAGCCGGTCCTCGCGGGCGTGTTCGAGGAATTTGCGAACGGCAAGTCGGTGACGCCCGCCGGGTCTTTCCCGCGCATCCCCTACCGTGAATCGATGCTGAAATATGGCAATGACAAGCCGGACTTGCGCAATCCGCTGATCATCACCGACGTGTCGGCGCATTTCGCGGGATCGGGCTTCGGCCGCTTTGCCGACATCGTCGCGGCGGGCGACGTGGTGCGCGCGATCCCCGCGCCGAACACGGCGGAAAAGAGCCGCAAATTCTTTGACGACATGAACGGCTGGGCGCAGGGTGAGGGCTTTGCAGGGCTGGGCTATGCGACGCGCAAGGGCGGCGAATGGGGCGGCCCGATCGCCAAGAACCACGGTCCCGACAAGATGGACGCGCTGGCCGCCGAGCTGGGCCTCGGTCCCGATGACGGCATCTTCTTCGCGGCGGGCAAGGAAGCGGTCGCGGCGAAGCTCGCCGGTTTCGCGCGCACGCGCGTCGCCGAGCAGCTGGACCTCATCGACCAGAACCGCTTCGAGATGTGCTGGATCGTCGATTTCCCGATGTTCGAGGCCGACGAGGACACGGGCAAGATCGACTTCAGCCACAATCCCTTCAGCATGCCGCAGGGCGAGCTGGAGGCGCTGGAGACCAGGGACCCGCTCGACATCCTCGCGTGGCAATATGACATCGTCTGCAACGGCGTCGAGCTGTCGTCGGGCGCGATCCGCAACCATCGGCCCGACATCATGTACAAGGCCTTTGAAATCGCGGGCTATTCGCAAGCCGATGTCGACGCCAATTTCAGCGGCATGATCAACGCCTTCAAATATGGCGCGCCGCCGCACGGCGGGTCGGCGCCGGGCGTCGACCGTATCGTCATGCTGCTGGCCGACGAGCCGAATATCCGCGAAGTCGTCGTCTTCCCGATGAACCAGAAGGCCGAGGACCTGATGATGGGCGCCCCCGCGCCCGTCACCGAAAAGCAGTTGCGCGAGTTGCGCATCCGGCTGGTGGACGGACCGAAAGGGTAGTTGTGGGGGCGGTGAAACTGTGGTACACGGTTTCACATGAAGAATGTCACCATCGCCCTCGACGACGAAACGCATCGCCGCGCGCGCATTCGCGCGGCGGAACTGGGAACCTCGCTGTCGGCGCTGGTGAAGGATTATCTGCGACAATTGGCCGATGCGCCGTCGTCCCAAGCCGGAGTGCGGGAAATGCCCATGCCCTTTACCGCCGCGCCCGCTTATGCGGCCGGCCCGCCGATTGCCAAGCCCGCTTCCCGGAACGCCAAGCCGCGTCAGCCGGGGGCGTTGCGGGGCAAGATTCGGGTCGCCGACGATTTCGACGAATGGCCCGAAGGCTTTCTCGACGCCCTCTATGGCGAAGATACCGAGGCCGCGCACAACTGGTATAAATGAGGCTGCTGCTCGATACCCATGCGCTGATCTGGTGGCTGGAGGATTCGCCGCGCCTTGGCCCTGTGTCGCGTGCGCTGATCGCCGATGCGGACAATGATGTGCTGGTCAGCATCGTGTCGCTTTGGGAAATCACGATAAAATGGCGAGTCGGCAAGCTGGAGCAGCCGGGAAGCCATTTCGGGGATTTGCTCGACGATCAGCGCATCGGCCAGTTGCCGGTGACGGCGGATCATGTTCGCGCGCTCGACACGCTCGCTTTCCACCATGGCGACCCGTTCGATCATCTGATCCTGGCGCAGGCGGAGACGGAGCGGCTGACGGTGGTGACGAGCGACCGGCAGATGGCGCTCTATGGCGTTCCTTGCATCGATGCGTCGAAATGATGACGCGGGTCCCCGCCACGCGCCGCCTCGCCACGCCCGATGGCGATATCTGCTGGTTCGAGTGGGGTGAGCCGGGGCATGGCGCGTCGCTGCTGTTGCTCCACGCGACGGGCTTTCACGCGCGCTGCTGGGATCAGGTCGTGGCGGCGCTGCCGGAGGGCACGCATGTCGTCGCGCCCGACCATCGCGGCCATGGGCGCAGCTTTCGGCCCGCGACGCTCGCCGACTGGGGCGCGAGCGCCGATGTGCTGCTGCCGCTCGTCGATGCGCTGGGCGGGCGGCCGCTGGTCGGCTGCGGACACAGCATGGGCGGGCAGATATTGACGCGGCTCGCGGTGAAGCGTCCGCAAGCGTTCCGCCACATCGTGCTGATCGATCCCGTCATCATGGACCCCGCCTTCTATGCCGGGCAGGATGCCGTGCCGGTCCCTGAACCCGCCGAGCATCCCGTCGCGAAGCGGCGCGGCCATTGGGACAGCCCCGAACAGATGCGCGCCCGCTTTGCCGAGCGGCTACCCTATGCGAAATGGGATGCGCGCGTGCTGGCCGATTATTGCACTTACGGCCTGCTGCCCGCCGCGACGGGCGAGGGGTATGAACTGGCCTGTCCGCCCGCGCTGGAGGCTTCCGTCTATCAGAACGCGCTTCGCACCGATCCGCATGCGTGGCTTTCGGATCTTGGCGTGCCCGCGACGCTGATCCGCGCGCCGACGGGCGACAGGGGCGGCGCGCTCGATTTCTCGACAAGCCCGACATGGCTGGAACTGGGCGCCGCAATCGGCGCGCAGCGCGATGAGCTGTGGGCCGATAACAGCCATTTCATCCCGATGGAATCGCCGGGGCTGGTCGCGGATCTGCTCGCCGGACTGCTCGCAAATCAGGGTTAATCGCGTCGCATCCATATCGCCGCTGTGATAGCAGCGAGGCGAACCCAAGAGGACAGGCGATGGCGATTCAGCTCGCCGACCATGAGGTCGGCGCCAAATATGACGGCAGATATGGCGAGGAGTTGACCGCCTTGCAGGAACGGCTGGAGCGTATCCAGGCCGCGCACATCACGCACCGCCAGCGCAGCGTCATCATGCTGGAGGGCTGGGACGCTGCGGGCAAGGGCGGCATCATCCAGCGCCTGACGGCGCAGCTCGACCCGCGCTATTTCGAAGTCTGGCCGATAAGTGCGCCGAACGAGGCGGAAAAAGCGCGCCATTTCCTCTGGCGTTTCTGGACGCGCCTGCCGGGCAACCGCGAAATCTCCATCTTCGACCGCAGCTGGTACGGCCGCGTCCTCGTCGAGCGGGTCGAGGGTTTTGCGACCGAGGCGGAATGGCGCAAGGCCTATGACGAGATCAACGAGTTCGAGGCGCAATTGACGGGCAGCGGCACGCATCTGGTCAAGCTGTTCGTCCACGTCACGCAGGAAGAGCAGGACCGGCGCTTCGCCGAGCGGCTCGACGATCCGTGGAAGCGCTGGAAGACCGGGCCGGAGGATTATCGCAATCGGGCGAAGCGCAAACATTATCTTGCCGCGATCGACGATATGTTCGCGCAGACCGACACGCGCTGGGCGCCGTGGAAAGTGATCGACGGCAACAACAAGAAGGCTGCGCGCATCGCCGCGCTGACGCATGTGGCAGAGGCGCTGGAGGCGGTGGTGCCGATGACGCCGCCCGATCTCGATCCGGCGGTCGCCAAGCTGGCGGCCAAGGCGTTCGGGTATAAGGTGAAGGTCTGACCTCCGTATCCGTTCGTGTCGAGCCCTTCGACTGCCCGCAGGGCGGGCGCTCAGGATAAACTTCGGCCTTTGGCCGAAGTCGAGACACCCATCGTCGTGGCGCAAGGCCGATGGGTGTCTCGACTTCGCTCGACACGAACGGGTGATTGCGGTCAGTTTTTACCCGCACCGCTGGCAATCCCCCCGCACAGCCGCTACATGCACCCCATGAGCCGCGCCAAGAGATCCGACGACTGGGGCTTCCCCCGCTGGCGCCCCTATGGCGCGTCGCGGGAGGCGCAGAAGGTGCGCCTCTGCGACCGTTACGGCTGCGAGGCGCCCGGCAACTGCCCCGCGCCCAAATCCCCCAACAGCCCCGAACGCTGGTATTTCTGCGAAACCCACGCCGCCGAATATAATCGCGGCTGGGACTATTTCGCGGGGCTGAGCGCCGAGGATGCCGCCGCCCGCGCCGCCGAGGAGGCGCGCGGCGCGCGCAGCTATGCCCGCGCCCAGCACTATGGCTGGGGCGGTTCCGGCGACGGCAGCCGCAGCGCCGACGAAATGCGCGCGCTGGAAGTGCTGGACCTTGAACCCGACAGCGATTTCGAAGCGGCGAAAAAGGCCTGGCGCGCGCTGGCGAAGGAGTGCCATCCCGATGTGAAACCGGGCGACGCGGAGGCCGCGAAACGCTTCGCGGCCGGGCAGGCGGCGTTCGATGTGCTGAAGCAGGCGGAAGAACGGAAAAGCTGGAAACCGGCGTAGCGGTCTCCGCTCTCTCCCCTTCAGGGGAGAGATACGAAGGCTTGCCGGCTTGTCCGGCTAGCCGAAGTTGAGAGGGGGAATGTGCAGGGCGTCCTTCCCCTCTCCCAACCCTCTCCCCTGAAGGGGAGAGGGCTATTCGCTATAAACGCACCGATCCAGCCCATCGCGCCCCACCACGCCGATCCGCGCGCGGATGATATTGCCGTAACGCCACGTGAAGCCCGACGGA
>PHEM01000028.1 GCA_002842935.1 Alphaproteobacteria bacterium HGW-Alphaproteobacteria-13
CTCACCATCCGTCAGCCTCCATGCTGACACCCTATGAATCACTCAAATATCCGCTTGGGAACCCCCTATTTGATGACACGCCCAAGTTCAGCATGACGGACTCACAACGGCGCGCACGTCCGCCTGACCGATCTCAGCGTCCCCGTTCACCGTCCAGAAACGCCGCCACCTTGTCCAGCCCATAGGCGTCGGTGACGAAGCTTTGGCCGATGCCGCGCGTCAGGATCAGCGGCAGCTTGCCGCCGCGAACCTTCTTGTCATGCGCCATATGCGCCGCGAGCGTTTCGCCGTCCGCGTCCACCCCCGCGCCGCTCAGGTCGTGCGGCAGGCCGACGGCGGCGAGATGCGCGGCGACGCGCGCGGCGTCGGCGGCGGGACACAGCCCCTGCGCGGCGGAAAAGCGATGCGCGAGCGCCATGCCCGCCGCCACCGCCTCGCCGTGCAGCAGCTTGTCGGAATAGCCGGTCTCCGCCTCCAGCGCATGACCGAAGCTGTGGCCGAGGTTGAGCAGCGCGCGCACGTCCTGCGTCTCGCGCTCGTCGGCGGCGACGATGCGCGCCTTGGCGGCGACGCTGTGCGCGATCGCATGATGCCGCGCCGCGCCGTCGCCCGCGAGCAAGGCCGCGCCATGCGCCTCGCACCAGGCGAAGAAATCGGCGTCGTCGATCAGCCCATATTTGACGACTTCGGCATAGCCCGCGCCCAGTTCGCGGCGCGGTAGCGTCGCCAGCGTTGCGGGGTCGATGACGACCAGCGCGGGCTGGTGAAAGGAGCCGATCAGATTCTTGCCCGCCGCGACGTTGATCGCGGTCTTGCCGCCGACGCTGCTGTCGACCTGCGCGAGCAGCGTGGTCGGCACCTGGACGAAGGCGCAGCCGCGCTTGACGATCGCGCAGGCGAAGCCGACGAGGTCGCCGATCACGCCGCCGCCCAGCGCGACGACATGATCGCTGCGCTCGACGCCTTCGCCGATCAGCCATTCGGTCAGCCGGGCAAGGCCCGCCCAGCTCTTGCTGCCTTCGCCGGGATCGAGGATCAGCGACGAGGTGGCGACGCCCGCCTTCGCGAACGACGCCTCGACCGCCGCCAGATAGTGCGGCGCGACATGGGCGTCGGTGACGATCATCGTGCGCGGACGCTTCAGCAGCGGCGCGACATGCGCGCCGATGTCGCCGATCAGCCCGTCGCCGATCAGGATCGGATAGCTGCGCTTGCCGAGGTCGACGGTCAGTCTTTGCATTGCGGCGTCCATTTCGAAAGAGCCTCCAATATCGCGCGCACCGTATGGTCGTGCGGGTTCGCGGCCGAACTGACGCGGATATGCGCCTCGGCATAGATGGGATTGCGGACGGCGGCGAGTTCGCGCAGCACTTCGGCGGGGTCGCGGTCCTTCAGCAGCGGGCGGTGGCTGCGCCGCGCGACGCGATCGACCAGCGTCGGGATGTCGGCGTCGAGCCAGATCGACAGGCCGTTCCTTTGAATCAGCGCGCGCGTCTCGTCGTTCATGAAGGCGCCGCCGCCCGTCGCGAGCACCAGCGGCCTGCCGGTCATCAGCCGCTCGATCACGCGGCGTTCGCCGTCGCGGAAATGCGCCTCGCCGAAGCGGGCGAAGATGTCGGAGATCGTCATGCCCGCCGCGCGCTCTATCTCGTCGTCGGCGTCGGCGAAGGGCATGTCGAGCCGCTGCGCAAGACGGCGGCCGATCGTCGATTTCCCCGATCCCATCAGCCCGACCAGCACGATCGGCCGCGCGCGCACCGACGCAGGCAGCGCGTCGGCGGAAAGGGGCAGCGGGCTTTTCGGGTTTCGCGACATGGTGCGCGCGGCTATACCGCCAGGCGCGCGCGGAACAATGGTTTTGCGTGAGCGAGTGAAGAACGGACATGGAATATTGCGCGTGAGCGACGGATCGGGGAAAGGCCGTTGGGCCGGGCGGCTGGCCGTGGCGGCGCTGCTGCTGGCGGCCTTTTGGCTGTTCCTGCTATTCCTTGGCCGACCGATGGAGCCGAAGTTGATTGAGGTGGATGTGACCGACAAGATTGCCCAGGGCGCGCGGCCCGAAGGTGTCCAGCCGTGAAGGCCGGCGGCGCCCCCCTGATGCTGGGCCTGTCGGGCTTTGCCCTTGCCGCCGCGCTGGTGCTGCCCGCGATCGCGCAGGAATCGCTGCTGCCGGAAGGGTTCAGCCCTTCGCCACCGCCGCAATCGCCTGATCGACCAGCGCCTTGTCGGCCGATGCGTCATGCTTGTCGGCGATCAGCTTCGCCGCCGCGTCGGTCGCCGCCTTGGCGGCCGCCGTGCGGACTTCGGCGAGCGCATTGGCTTCGGCCGCGGCGATGCGGTCCTCCGCCATCTGCTTGCGGCGCCCGATCAGCGCCGTGGCGTCGGCCTTGGCCTTGGCGACCAGCGCTTCGGCCTCCGCGTCCGCGCGGGCGCGCAGGTCGTCGGCTTCCTTCGCGGCGCGCGCGAGCTTGGCTTCATATTCCGCCTTCAGCGATTCGGCGTCGAGGCGAAGCTGCTCGGCTTCCTTGAGCTGCTTCGAAATCTCGGCGATCTTGCCGTCGAGCATCGCGGCGATCGCGGCGGGAACCTTTTTCCACACCAATATGCCCAGAAAGACGAGCATGGCGATCGAAACCCAGACGGTCGCGTCCATTCCGAACGCCGTGGGTTCGGCATGGGTCTCGCCCGCCGCTGCGGACAGGATGGTCAGGACATTAGCCATGGATCACCGCCTTCACTGCCGCCTTGGCGTCCGCCGCCGCGACTTTCACGCCCGACAGCTTGGCGACCAGGTCGCCCGCCGCCTCGGCCGCGACCGATTCGATTTCCGCCATGGCCGATGTGCGCGCGGCGGAGACGTCGGCTTCCGCCGCCGTCAATTTCTCCGCCAGTTCGGCGTCGACTTTCGCGAGGCGCTTTTCGGCGTCGCGCGCGGCCTTGTCCTTGGCTTCGGCCACGGCCTTCTGCGCGGCGGCGCGGCTCGCGTCGCTTTGCTGGCGATAGCTTTCCTCGAGGTTGTCGGCGGCGGCATGGGCCGCCTTCGCCGCCGCCAGATCGTCGGCTACCTTGCGGTCGCGCGCATCCACCGTCGCTTCGATCTTGGGCAGCATGCCGCGACCGATCACGACATAAATGCCGGCAAAGACGATCAGCAGCCAAAAGAGCTGCGAGGCAAGATACCAGTTGTCAGCGGTAAGCTGGGCTATCTGGGGCATGGAAGACGAACCCTAAAGTTTTGAAAAACCTGCAAGGCAAGGCCGGTCCCACGGGACCGGCATCACCATGTCGTCGGCCGATCAGACGACGAAGAGCAGGATCATCGCAACGACGAACGCCAGCAGGCCGAGAAGCTCGGCAGCGGCGAAGCCGATGAACAGGCGGCCCTGCTGGCCGTCGGCGGCCGCCGGGTTGCGCAGCGCGCTTTCGAGGAAGCTGCCGAAGACGTTACCCACGCCAAGGGCGGCCATGCCCGCGCCGATCGCGGCGAGACCGGCACCGATCAGCTTTGCTGCTTCTGCGTCCATTGTAATACTCCTTGGTATAAGCGTTTGATATAAACGGATTAGTGAAGGTTGACCGCGTCGTTGATATAAAGCGAGGTCAACAGGGCGAAAACATAGGCCTGGATACCGGCGACGAGCAGTTCGAGCGCGCTGATGCCGATCATCAGGATGAAGCTGAGCACCGACACGATCGAGCCGAGCCACAGCGTTTCGGCGTTGAAGCCGTTGATCACGAAACCCGACAGCACTTTCAGCAGCACGTGTCCGGCCGTCATCGCGACGAACAGCCGCAGGCCGAGGCTGAACGGACGGACCATGAAGGAGACGAACTCGATCGGCGCGATGACCGGGACCATCGGCAGCGGCGTGCCGTGCGGCACGAACAGCGAGAAGAAGTGCAGCCCATGGCGCCAGAAGCCGACAACGAGCACGATGGCGAAGCTGATCAGCGCGAGGACGCCCGTGATCGCGATATGGCTGGTGACGGTGAAGGGGTGGACGCCGACGATGCCGAGCGGCAGCATGCCGAGCAGGTTGCAGAACAGGATGAACATGAACAGCGAGAAGACATAAGGCGTGAACTTGCGCCCTTCGCTGCCGATATTCTGCGTCATCATGCTGGAGATGAAACCCGTGAAGCCTTCCACGGCGGCCTGCCAGCGACCCGGAACCAGCTGGCGGCGCATCCCGCCCCACATGAACAGGCCCAGCGCGATCGCCGCGACGATCATCCACAGCGCGCTGTTGGTGAACAGGACTTCATGCCCGCCGAGATTGAAGCCGCCGCCAAGCGGGGCCACCTCGAACTGGTGCATCGGGTCGATCTTGCCGGATTCCGCCGCCACTCTTCACTCCACGCGCATTGCGGGGCGGCTCGAAAGGCCGTCCCGACCAGAATTTCCCTTGCGTTCCGCTATTTGCGGCCGCCTGAAGATATGCGGATGATATTCCGGAACGCCACGACGATTCCCATGAACAACATCCCCAACAGCCCCCAGGGTGACGTTCCCGCGAAACGGTCGATCAGCCAGCCGAACAAGGCGCCGCCGATCAATCCGCCCAGCAGTTCCGCCAGGACCCGGTTGCCGAGCCGGTAATTGGCATCGGATTCCGGACCGGCGTTCACTGCGGTCCGTTTCGCTTCTGCGGCTTCGGCCCGGTCCAATCGCTCTTCGAGCGAGACCAGGCGCGAATCCTCCGAAGCTGGTTCCGGATCGCTGCCATTCCCCGTCATCTGTGCCATCCTCCTGAAACAGAACCGCAAAACCGCCGATTCCGCCTGCGAAAAAAGGCCCGAAAATTCGGGGGACCCCTAAGGCGCGGTCCGTTTAGGAACGCGGCCCGATGAAGTCAATGCTTCTGCTGCAATGCGCAAAAATGCCGCCGCGTTTAGGGGCGCGGCGGCATCTGCGGCCCTCGGGCCGCCTTGTCGGTTTGCGGATCGTCAGGGGCAACGCGAATCCCGCACCGGGGCGCTGGCGTCGCGCGTCAGCCAGCGGCCGTCGGGCGACTGGTATTTTTCGCCCGGCGCGGTCTTGGCGATCAGGTTGCAGCCGGTGGTGAAGGCATATTGCTCGACCGTGCTGCCCGTCGCCTTGGCGCGTTCGGTATAGGTCGCCTTGCGCTTGATGTTGAGGTCCTGCACCAGCGCGCGGACTTCCGGCGTCGGCGTGGTCACGAATCCGAGGTATCCGTCGGGCTGTTCGCCGATCTGGCCCGCCGAGCGCGCCGCCGCATAGGCGGGGTCGCGCTGCGCCATCGCCGACGGCACGAGCAGCGCCACGGCGGCTGTCGCGGCAACCGCGCCAAGCGCCCATCCGGCCGGTTTTCCAATCTTCACACGCATGGCATTATCCCTGTCTGTCAGAATATCTCGCTATTCTGCTCGATGAGCTTCTTGGCGTCGCCGTCCAGCCTGTACACCACTTCCTGCCGGATGTTGATGTTCAGGTTGATCTCGATCGGCTTGTCGGGCGTATCGATCTGGATGCAGCCCGCCAGCGCCGATGCTCCGACCATCACTGCCAGACCGCGCCCTTCGATGGCCCGCCTCCTCGCTCCTGTCCTGGGATTCGTCATGGCACGGACTCGCTTTCTATGGGCTGAACGGGTCGGGACGCAGCCTCGGCCTCTTCCTGCGCGCGCAGCAGCGTGGGGAGATTCTGCTCGATGAGCAGCGTGGGATCGTAAAAGCCCTTGGCCGAAGTCAGAAGCTGGCGAAAGGGGGCCGCGATCTTGATGTTGAACACCAGCGGCAGCTTCGCGATCCGGTTGGTCAGGAAATTGCGCGTCGCGCCGTCCCCCTGCCCCACGCCGCCAAAGCGGATGTCCGTCACCATTTCGCCGTCGAGGTCCCCGTTCAGGATGATCGTCAGATCGTCATATTTAAGCGAGCTAAGCGCGCCAAAGGCAAAATTGGCGACCGCGCCCAGATTGCGGTTCGACAGCTCCCCGACATAGGCGAGCGTCCCGCCACCCCCGCGCGAATCGATGCGGCCGTCGACGATTCGTCCGCCCAGCCCGCCGAACTCGACGGGCAGCGTGCCGTCGAACATGCCGCTCGCATTGATATTCTCGAACCCGAATTGCTGCAGAAAGACGGCCGCATCGACGCCGACGATGTCGAACGACAGGCGGCGCGGCTCGGCAGCGTTGAAATCGAGCGTGGCGGGATGCAGCACCAGTTCGCCGCCGCTGAAAGGCCAGCGCCCGCCCTCGACGCGGATGCGATTGTCGCCCAGCAGGCGATATTCGATTCGCCCGTCCAGCACGGGAATGCCGGGATTGATGTCCTCGATCGCGGCGATCTGCCCCGGCGCCGAGCGCAGATTGATCAGATCGTCGAAGCTGAGCGTCGTCGTCAGGCCGCTGACCGGCCCGAACGCCGCGGCCAGATCGGCGTCGGCGGTGGCGAACGTGCCGCGGCTCGTCACGCCGTCCGCCGTCCACTCGATCCGCCCGTCGCCGACCACCGAACCGTGGACATTGGCGACGACGCCCAGCGCGAGGCGCGTGAGCTGGTCGGGCTGGAACCCCGCGTCGAACCGCAGTTCGCGGACCAGGAGATCGGCCGATCCGCCGCCGTCGCCCAGCCGGTGCTTGATTACGGCATCCAATATCTTGCGGCCCGTCCGACGTTCGTGGAAAGGCGCCTCCGCCTCGATGACACCATCGGCGAAGCGCAGGACCGCATCGTTGCTCACGAGCGGATAGAAGCGCGCGTCCGGCTCCGCGTCGGTCAGCACCAGCCCGCCCGCCAGCCTCAGCGCGCCGTTCGCCCAGCGCCACTGGCCGCCGATCTCGCTCATGTCCAGCGGCACGGCGGCGATCCGGCCGTTCGCGCCCGCCAGCTCGCCCGCCATGCCTGCCGCGTCGGGGTGGCCCGTGATGCGGTCGGCGGCGAAGCGTGTGACGCTGTCGCCTTCCCCCAGCCGGACATCGGCGCCGGTCAGCGACCAGCGCAGCGCCGCGAGATCGATTTCGGCGGCTCTGCTGTCGAATGCGAAAGGCGCGCCGCCGCTCGTCCCGCGCAGGGACAGGCGCGGAACGCGGACATGCCCCGCCAGCCCGCCCGGTCCCGCGACCAGCAGCGGCGCGCCGGGACGGCTGCACAGGTCGATCGCCGGTCGCGCGAGGCGGAAGCCCGACGCCTCGATACGCTCGGCGCCGACGCGGCTGCACCCGCCGTCAAGCGCCAGCGCTCCGGTCGGCGCGACCGCGCCGCGCAGTGGCACGCTCAGCCGCTCGACGCGGCCGTCTTCGCCCAGCGGTCCCGACAGCTCGGCGACCGTCGCGAAGCGCAGCAGCGCGCCCGGACCGCCCGAAAAGCGCACGGGCGTCAGCGCGAGCCGTGCATCCCCTGCACTATAAGCCGCCAGCGTCGCGACGCCGCTCACGGCGCCATCGGCGCGGCGCTCCAGATCGATATCGCCCGTGGGCAGGTCTCCACCGCTCAGGCCGAACCGCCCCGCAATCGTCACACCCGGCCGCGCCGCGCCGAACAGCCAGGCGATGCGGCTGTCGTCATCGCCGCCGATGCCCGCGCCGCTGGCGCTCGCGATGCGCGGCGCGATCAGTTCGATGCGCGCGGTCTCGCCTTCGCCCGCCAGCGCGATCCCGGTCTCGCCCTCGAAATCGGCGAGCAGGCGCGCGAACGCATCGGCGGCCTTCGACGCCAGTGGTCCCAGCGGCGTGCCGTCCGCGCCTTGCGCGCCTTGGGCGATCGAGCGGCGCAGCGCATCGCTGGCCTGCGCGCGCCCGAAGGACAGCCGCCCGTCGAACGTCGGCGCCTTTTCGCCTATGCTCCCCTTGGCCGTCAGGGCGACCGTCTCGCTGGTGAAATCGGCGGCCTGGACTCGCGCCATGTCGGCGTCGAGTTCGATCGCGGTGCGCTCCGCCGTGCCGTCGAACGTCGCGCGCAGGCCCAGCCGGTCGGCCGCGACCGATCCGGCGGCGATGTGGGCGACGCCGGCGTCGGCCTTGCCTTTCCAGTGCCGCAAATCTTCCGACAGCGACAAGGCGAGCGCGACTTGCGGCGCGGCGGCGGCGAATCCGTCCGCGCAGCGCAGCCCGGCTCCGCGCAGCGGTCCCGCCAGCGCCGGGCGCACGTCGCGCACGCGCACCTCGCCATAGAAGCTGATATCGTCCCCGACGCACTCCGCGACCGCGACGCGCCGCGACACAAGGGCGAGCTTGCCCGTGAAATCGGACCGCAGGTTGCCGCGCCCGTTCAGCGCCGCGCCGATATCGCCCCACGGCGTCCCGATCCGCGCCCGCGCGTCGTCCAGCCGCACCGTCAGGTCGGGCAAGGCGAAGGGATCGGTGCTCGCCGGATCGCGAAACTTGTCCAGCGCGCCAAGCGAAAGCCGCCCATCCGCGAACCGGCCGTATAAACGCAGCCCCTCGGCGCGCAGATGCGCGACATAGGGACCGGACAGGCCATAGCCCATCGTCACTTCGACGGCGCGCGCCGTCAGGTCGGGCCGCCGGGGATCGCCGATGACGATGCCCGTCAGGCGCTGCGTGCGCAGGCCAATGGTCTCTATCGTATAGCGCGCGGGCACGCCGCGGCTTTCGAGCTGGCCCTGAATGAAATTGTCGGCGATCGGCATCCGCGCCAGCCACAGTCCCGCCGCGATCGCGCCCAGCGCGCCGCCCGCGAGCCAGCGTCGCCGCACCCGGCGCGGCCGGGCCGGAGGCATCTGCGCATCCGTCTCGCTCATCGCGGCGATTCCCATGCGGCGAGAACGCGGGAAATTCCCTTTCGCTGCAAGAAAACAGGCGGCGCCATAGTGTTGCGTCTCTATGACCGTTGAGTGCGCCCCACAAGGCGGTTATTGTCGCGCGATGGCCGACGCTTCCGCCTCTCCCCCTCATCATGCGGGCCACCGGGCACGGCTGCGCGAGCGCCTGCTGGAGGAACCCGGCAGCCTCGCCGATTACGAGCTGGTCGAATATCTGCTCACGCTCGCGATTCCGCGCCGCGACACCAAGCCGCTCGCCAAGGCACTGCTGCATGAATTCGGCTCGTTCGCACAGCTTGTCAGCGCCGACCCGCAATCGCTGCGCCGCGTCGCGGGCATGGGCGATTCCGCCGTCGCCGCGCTGAAGATCGTCCAAGCCGCGAACCTGCACATGTTGAAGGGCGAATTTCGCGACAAGCCGCTGCTATCCAGTTGGGATGCGCTGCTCGACTGGCTGCGCGCCGACATGGGACCGATCGATGTCGAGCGCGTGCGCGTGCTCTATCTCAACGCGCGCAACATGCTGATCCGCGACGAACTGGCCAGCGAGGGGTCGATCGACCAGTCGGCCATCTATGTCCGCGAAGTGATCCGCCGCGCGCTGGAACTGGGCGCGTCGGCGCTGATCCTCGTCCACAACCATCCCAGCGGCAGCCCGGAGCCGAGCCGCCAGGACATCGCCGTCACCCGCGAAATCGCCGAGGCGGCGGCAAAGCTGGGCATCGCGCTGCACGATCATATCATCATCGGCGGATCGGATCACCGCAGCTTCCGCGCCATGGGGCTGCTGTGAGGCGCGAGGTGGTGACGTAGTTCGCGATGCCCCTCACTATCCATCCATCGTCATGCTGAACTTGTTTCAGCATCCATGGCCTGATCATGCAGCAAGCGCTGCGTAAATCGGGAAGGCAGACCGTGGATGCTGAAACAAGTTCAGCATGACGGGATGAGAAAAAGCGCTGATTCCTTCAAACCGCGTCGCCACCACGCACGATGGCCGTTTGACTTAAGGCGTCCGGCGCGACATCATCGCGCGATGCAGAATCGGCAGCGCCCTATCCGCTTTCATTCCCACGCGGGCCAGCTTCTCGCGGGCTTTTAGCCCCGGGTTCCGGCGCGGCGCGCCCTGAGCCCGGGGCGAGCATCCTCCCTTCCCTGTGTTTCGGCGGCTTCGCATGGCGATGCCCCGCCTCCCCGCTTTTCTTGAAAGCCCATCATGACCACTCGCAAAAAGGCCAAGCGGCCGCCCATCCACATGATCGACACGCAGGCCGACTCGCTGACCGAGCTGGCGCTGGGCAAGGAAGAACAATTGCCGCAAGTGTGCGAGCTGCTGCTGGAAGAGATCAACCGCGCGACGATCCACAGCGCCGCGAAGATTCCGGCCGATGTCGTGACGATGCAGGCGACCGTCACTTTCGTCGACGAAGGAACCGGCGCCAACCGCACGGTCCAGCTCGTCTATCCGGGCGAGGCGGATATTTCCGCGGGGCGCATATCGATCCTGACGCCCGTCGGCGCGGGCCTGATCGGGCTGCGCGAAGGCCAGTCGATCACCTGGCCCGACCGCGAAGGGCACGAACGCACGCTGTCGATCGTCAAAGTGGAACAGGCGCGGGCCGCCGCATGAAAACAGCCGCCGGACGGAATCCGGCGGCTGCAAAAACATTGGCATGTGGTCGCCGTCAGGCGCCGCGCGACAGGAATGCCGTGAGTTCGGCCTTGTTGACGCCGCCCGACTTGTCGGTGTCCGCCGCGGCGAAGGCCTGATCGATCCACGATTTCACCGCTTCGGATTCGGTGTCGACGCTGGGATCGGTCGCCGCGCGCAGCTTCTTCATCCAGGCCGCGAATTCCGCCGCGTCGAGTTCGCCGCTCGCATCGGCGTCATAGGTCGAAAATTCCTGATCGACGATCTGGGCGATCTGGGTCGGCGTGGCGGCAGTGCCGGACTGCGCGGCCGCGTCATCCGCCGGGGGCGGCGTCGTCACATCCTCTGCCGGGGGCGGCGGCGCCGTGGGATCGGCCGGAGGCTGTTCCTGCGCGAGCGCCGGAACGCTCAGCGCGGCCGCCCCGGCGAAAAGCATCTGTTTCCACATCATCATTCTCCTGAAAATCCGTTAGGCGCCGCTCTGCGGTTCCGGCGCCGCGTCATCGGAGCCATCCTCGTCCGACGGCGCGCTGTCGGTCGGGACATTGCCGTCCGCCGGTTCGGCGCTGTCGATCGGCGTGTCCGCCGGAGCGGGCTGCGCGCTGTCGGTCGGCGCGCTGTCCGTCGGCTCCGGGGCGGGCTGCGTCGCGGGCGGCGTTTCGTCACTCGCGGGGTCAGTCGTCTGCGCAAGCGCAGGGAAACTCATCGCCGCCGCACCGATCAAAAGCATTTGTTTCAACACTGTTTATCTCCTGTAGTGCGCAAATGCCGCCTCATCGGGCATCCGCTTTCTGATGGAACGAAAAGCCAACCCATCGTCGTCGCGGAAAGTTGCGTGCAGGCCGCGATTGGCGAAACACTCCGTCCCTGCTAGGGGGCGGCCTGTCGCGATTCCGGACGGATTCCGGGATGACACCCCCGATTAAGGAAGGAATATCAATGGTTCCGCGTTACGCCCGGCCGGACATGACGGCCATCTGGTCCGCCGAGAATCGCTTTCGCATCTGGTTCGAGATCGAGGCGCACGCCACCGACGCGCTGGCGGAACTGGGCACGGTTCCCAAATCGGCGGCCAAGGCGCTGTGGGACTGGTGGGCGACGAACCCCGCGATCGACGTCGCGGCGATCGATGCGATCGAGGCCGTGACCAAGCATGACGTCATCGCCTTCCTGACCTGGGTCGCCGAAAATGTCGGCGAGGAAGCGCGCTTCATGCACCAGGGCATGACGTCGAGCGACGTGCTCGACACCTGCCTCGCCGTGCAACTGTCGCAGGCGGCGGACATATTGCTCGCCGATCTCGACGCGCTGCTCGCCGCGATCGAGCGCCGCGCGCGCGAACATAAGCTGACGCCCACCATCGGCCGTAGCCACGGCATCCACGCCGAACCCGTGACCTTCGGATTGAAGCTCGCGCAGGCCTATGCCGAATTTTCGCGCTGCAAGGCGCGGCTCACTGCCGCGCGCGCCGAAGTCGCGACGTGCGCCATTTCCGGCGCTGTCGGCACTTTCGCCAACATCGACCCGCGCGTCGAGGCGCATGTCGCGGCGAAGCTGGGTCTGTCGATCGAGCCTGTCTCGACGCAGGTCATCCCGCGCGACCGCCACGCGATGTTCTTCGCGACGCTGGGCGTCGTCGCCGGGTCGATCGAACGGCTCGCGACCGAGATCCGCCACCTGCAGCGCACCGAAGTGCTGGAGGCGGAGGAATATTTCTCGCCCGGCCAGAAAGGCTCGTCGGCGATGCCGCACAAGCGCAACCCCGTGCTGACCGAGAATCTGACGGGTCTCGCCCGCATGGTGCGCAGCGCCGTCATGCCCGCGCTGGAAAATGTCGCGCTGTGGCACGAGCGCGACATCAGCCATTCCTCAGTCGAGCGCTTCATCGGTCCCGACGCGACGATCACGCTCGACTTCGCGCTCGCGCGGCTGACGGGCGTCGTCGACAAGCTGCTCGTCTATCCGGAGCGGATGCAGAAGAATCTCGACCGCATGGGCGGCCTCGTCCATTCGCAGCGCGTGCTGCTGGCGCTGACGCAGGCGGGGGCGAGCCGCGAGGACAGCTATGCCCTCGTCCAGCGCAACGCGATGAAGGTGTGGGATTCGGACGGCCAACTGTCGCTGCTCGACCTGCTCAAGGCCGATCCCGACGTCACGGCGCGGCTGTCGGCCGACCAACTGACGGAACTGTTCGACCTCGGCTATCATATGAAGCATGTGGACACGATCTTCGCGCGCGTGTTCGGCTGATATGCCCCTCTCCAACTCCGGCCAGGCAACAAGTTGCCAGCCTCCATATCCTCTCCCCTGAAGGGGAGAGGGCTGGAAATGCGCGTGAAGCTGGCATAGGGTCACGGCAGACCGATAGAGGAGCAAGGCAAGTGGCAATCGTGCGGACGATCATCTGGGTCTTGCTGACGGCATTCCTCGTCATCTTCGCGATGGCGAACTGGCTTCCCGTGACGGTGACGATCTGGCCCGGCCAGGTTCTCGACACCAAATTGCCGGTGCTGATCCTCGCCTCCTTCCTGATCGGCAGCGTGCCGATGTGGATCGCGCTGCGCACGACGCGCTGGTCGCTGAGGCGCCGTCTCGACGCCAGCGAGCGCCAGCTGGGCGACCTGCGCGCCCTCGCCAACCGCCCTGTCGAGCCGGCACCGGCGCCCGTCCATGATATTCCCCCTGCCCCCACCGATCTCTTCACCACGGACAAGCCATGACCTCTCCGCTCTATCTCGCCATCGACACGCCTCATCTGGATGCCGCGCTGACACTGGCGCAAAAGGTGCGGCGGCATGTCGGCGGGCTGAAGCTGGGACTCGAATTCTTCTGCGCCAACGGCCATCACGGCGTGCATGAAATGGCGAAGCTCGGCCTGCCGATCTTCCTCGACCTGAAGCTGCACGACATTCCGAACACGGTCGCCAAGGCGATTCAGGCGCTGCGCCCGCTGGAACCCGCGATCCTGACCGTCCATGCGGCGGGCGGCCGCGCGATGCTGGAAGAGGCAAAGGCCGCGGCGGGACAGAATACCCGCGTCGTCGGCGTCACCGTGCTCACCAGTCTCGACGCGCCGGACCTCGACGACATCGGCGTCGGCGGGACGCCGCACGATCAGGTGGTGCGGCTCGCCGCGCTGGCGCGGGAATCGGGTCTCGACGGCATCGTCTGCTCGGGCCAGGAAGTGAAGGCGGCGCGCAAGGCCTGGCCGGGCGGCTTCTTCGTCGTCCCCGGCGTCCGCCCGGCGAACGGCCGCATCGGCGACCAGAAGCGCATCGCGACACCGGCGCAGGCGATGCTGGACGGCGCCTCGATCCTTGTCGTCGGCCGTCCGATCAGCCAGTCGAGCGACCCCGATCTTGCGGCGCGCGAGATCGAGGCGACGCTTTAAAGAGCCGTCACGCGTTGACAGAACCCTGTGTCCCCGCGAAGGCGGGGACCCATCTCCTGCCGGTTCCATCTTGCGCCGACCGGAGATGGACTCCCGCCTTCGCGGGAGTACGCAGCTATTGGATACACGGGAACACCCATGCCCCCACTCGTCAAGATCTGCGGTCTCAGGACCCCCGAGGACGTCGATGCCGCCATTCGGTTCGGCGCGACGCACATCGGTCTCAACCTCTATGAGCCAAGCCCGCGCTCCGTCACGCTCAAGACGGCGGCGGAACTGCGCAGCCGCGCGCAAGGCCGCGTCAAGGTGGCGCTGCTGCTCGTCAACGCGTCGCAGCAGGCGACGGGCGAGGCGCTCGCCGCCGTGCGCCCCGACATCGTCCAGTTCCACGGCAGCGAGACGCCCGAATGGCTCGCGGCCGTGAAGCGGCTGATCCCCGCCGAAGTGTGGAAAGCGGTCGGCCTGAAGGATGCCGAAACGCTGGTGCGCGTCCAGAAATATCGCGGCATCGCCGACCGCATCCTGTACGACGCCCCCGCCGCCGCGCTGCCTGGCGGCAACGGCACGCGCTTCGACTGGGCGCTGCTCGCGAACCATCGCCACACGATGGACTGGGGCATAGCGGGCGGACTCGATCCGGCCAATGTCGCCGAGGCGATCACCGCGACCGGCGCGCCGCTGGTCGATGTCTCGTCCGGCGTCGAAAGCGCGCCGGGCGTCAAGGATGTGGACAAGATCGCGGCTTTCCTTAAAGCGGCGGGGCGATGACAGACCGATCCAACAGCCTCCGCACGCAACCCGACACGCGCGGCCATTTCGGCGCCTTCGGCGGCCGCTATGTCGCCGAAACGCTGATGCCGCTGATCCTCGACCTCGAACGCGAATATCGCGCGGCGCAGGCCGATCCCGCCTTCAAGGCCGAGTTCGACTATCTGCTGAAACATTATGTCGGCCGCCCCAGCCCGCTGTGGTTCGCCGAGCGGTTGACGGAGCATCTGGGCGGCGCGAAAATCTATCTGAAGCGCGAGGATCTCAATCACACCGGCGCGCACAAGATCAACAATTGCATCGGCCAGATCCTGCTCGCCAAGCGCATGGGCAAGACAAGGATCATCGCGGAGACCGGCGCGGGCCAGCACGGCGTCGCGACCGCGACCGTCGCCGCGCTGTTCGGCCTGCCCTGCACCATCTTCATGGGCGCGGTCGACGTCGCACGGCAGCAGCCGAACGTGTTCCGCATGAAGCTCCTCGGCGCCGAAGTGATTGCGGTCGAGAGCGGCGCGAAAACGCTCAAGGACGCGATGAACGAGGCGCTGCGCCACTGGGTCGCGAATGTCCACGACACCTTCTACATCATCGGCACGGTCGCGGGTCCACACCCCTATCCCGAGCTGGTCCGCGATTTCCAGTCGGTGATCGGCGACGAGGCGAGGGCGCAGATACTGGAGGCGGAGGGCCGCCTGCCCGACATGCTGATCGCCCCGGTCGGCGGCGGATCGAACGCGATCGGGCTGTTTCATCCCTTCCTCGACGATACGGAGGTCGAAATCGTCGGCGTCGAGGCGGCGGGCGAAGGACTCGACAAGCGCCACGCCGCCAGCCTCGCGGGCGGACGGCCGGGCATCCTCCACGGCAACAAGACCTATCTCTTGCAGGACGCGGACGGCCAGATCACCGAGGCGCACAGCATTTCGGCAGGTCTCGACTATCCGGGTATCGGGCCGGAACATGCGTGGCTGCACGACATCGGCCGCGTCCGCTACGAACCCGTGACCGACGACGAGGCGCTGGCGAGTTTCCAGAAACTGACGAAGCTGGAGGGCATCATCCCCGCGCTGGAATCGGCCCACGCCATTGCCGCCGCCGAACGCATCGCGCCGACGCTGGGCAAGGACAAGGTCATCATCGTCAACCTGTCGGGGCGCGGCGACAAGGATATTTTCACCGTGGCGGATGCGCTGGGGGTGAAGCTCTAAATAGCCCTCTCTCCTTCAGGGGAGAGGGTTGGGAGAGGGGGAATGCGAGACCGCCGCTTGATCACATTCGCGAAACAAATGCGCCGCGAACAGACCGAGCCGGAAATCCGCCTGTGGCTCGAACTGCGCGCCGACCGTTTTCAAGGGATCAAGTTTCGCAGGCAAAAGGTCATCGGTCGTTATATTGCCGACTTTGCATCGCGAGAGCCGATGCTGGTGATAGAGATCGATGGCGACACGCACGCGGGACAGGAAGCATATGATCGGGCCAGAACGGCCTATTTCGAAGAACAGGGTTATCGAGTGATCCGATTTACGAACCATGATGTGCTGACGAATTTGACGGGCGTGCTCGAACAGCTTGCCCTGGTCGTTCGTTCCCCTCTCCCAACCCTCTCCCCTGAAGGGGAGAGGACTATTTCCTCCCTCGCCCCTTCAGGGGAGAGGGCCGGGGAGAGGGGAACGTCTCTATGACCCGCTTCGCCGCCACTTTCGCCAAGGGTCCCGCGCTCGTCACCTTCATCACCGCGGGCGACGGCGACACCGCCGCGATCCTCGACGCGCTCGTCGCCGGGGGTGCCGATGTGATCGAGCTGGGCATGCCCTTCACCGATCCGATGGCCGATGGTCCCGCGATCCAG
>PHEM01000029.1 GCA_002842935.1 Alphaproteobacteria bacterium HGW-Alphaproteobacteria-13
TGTCGTCCTTCCAGCTGTCTCCGTCCTTGCGGGGGTAGTTGCTGGCGATGTCGATGTGGGTGACTTTCTCTTTGGCGTCGACTTTGCCGACGCGGCCGATGATGCGAAATTCAGCGATGTTCTGCATGATGTATCTCCTTGGGTGGTGTCGTTGCTGACGCACTTCGAGGAGGCGGCCGCTCGCCGCGGGCAAGCTGAAAAACGGAGGGTCCACGAAGTGGAAACCGTAGGCGCGCAGCGCCGGTTTTCTGCTTGAGGGCTGACAAGCCCGTCCCGCAATAGGCGGGCGAGCTGCCTACGTGCGTCAGACAGCAACGAGACGGCCCAAGGAGATGGGCAGCAACTCGACTTTCGTATTGGACGCCTCGTGCTCGAGGTCGATGGCATGAAGGTCGCACGTTCCGTCGCCGGTCGCCCTATGGAGAGATGTTCAGCGGGACGCTTCAGAAACCGATTGCCCCCGGCGATCGTCGAACCTAGATCCGCGATCGGGCGTCGTGGTGCCCTTCCCCTCCCCGGCCTACGCCATCAGCTTCACCAAGCAGGGTCTGGAGCTTTCGGTCGGCTATTCCGAACGGTGGGTGGGATAGATACGGCGCTGGATCACATAGCCGAAGACGTCTTGGAGCCTGACCTCAGTCCATTAGGTCGTTGAGGGCGATTGCTTCCGGCGGCGCTTTGGCGGTCCGGAGGCTCCGGACGGCTTCGTTGCTCAGTTCCTCGGGAGAGAGTGCAATATGCTGGCGGTTGCGATCATGCGCGATACCGCGCAGCGCCATGAAGAAACCAAATGACCCCACGCCGCCCGAGTAGGCGCAAAAGAGGCCCATGCCGTATGCGCTATGTGCCGCGATGGTGTAGATAGCCAGGGGCATCAACACGAAAGAGGCGAGACCTGTAATCCATGCGAGGAGCCACGTAACTCGGCGGACGAAGCGAAGCCAGCGAGGATCGTCGTCGAATTCGAACGACGGCTCCAGCGACAGCCAGAAGAATTGGGTCGCTTCGTCGGGCACGGTGACAAACAATGTGCGTGCGATCCGACCGGCAAGGTTCCTGACTGTAATCATTTGGCGTCTCCCCGTTCCGATTTTCGGATCATCGGCGGTATACATCGCTGCGATGTCCTATGGTAAGAACAAGGACCACCAGTTTGCCATCTTCAATTTCGCAGATGATCCGAAAATCCCCGACACGATAGCGCCACAAGCCTGCCAGCGGCCCTTGAAGCGCTTTGCCCGTTGACCTCGGGCCCTCGCCATCGGCGACACGCTCGCGAAGAAAACTGATGATACGCTGGGCCGCTTGCCGGTCCAGCTTCTTCAGCGACTTTTCCGCCGCGCCAGAAAGTTCAATTGTCCAAGCCAAGACGGCGCTCCACGTCGTCGAGGCTGGAGATGGTTTCGCGGCCCGCCCGAATGTCTTCAACAACCTTGGCGGCAAGGTAATAGTCTTCCATGTCCTCGATGCTGCGCTCGATCATCTCGCGGATGTAATAGGCTTTGGTCCGACCGGTCAGGTCGGCCAGCCGATCAAGCCGACCCTCGGTTTCAGCATCGAGTCTTACGGATGTTGCCATGATGGCGCTCCTGTTTGAATAGATGTATTCACAGTATCACAATCGATGCAGGGAAGAAAGCGGGAACTCGGCAAGCGATCGAGAAACTGCCCGCGTGCGGGCTGGATCACGGCATGAGGGCTCGGCCCTCTACGCCGGGATCCACTGCCGGCGACGACTAGTCGAACAGCCGCCCGACCAGCTCGGCGCCGTCGTCCTTCAGCAAGATGACATCGCGAAACTGTGCGGGGGTCAGGCGCTGCGAGCTTCCATCGCCGAACCGGAGATCGTGCGTATCGAAGGCTTTGCGATACTCGTAGATTCCGAACGTCGGTTTGATGAAGTTCCAATGGCGAGCGAGCGCCGAGCCGGGCTTGACGAGTGCAATACATTCGATGTCTTTCGCCGGACGCTCAACGGGAGATTTAGGCTTCGGCATGGGTAGTTTCCCCTCCTGTTATTTGCGAATCCTAGCAGGTTGCTCGAACCGGGCTTTCAAATTGCTGCCACCGGCCTGAGAAGACGTGCCCGGTTCAGATTCGCGCAATTCTATAAAGACGTTCATCTCCGCTCTTTCGGCCCCGACCGCACGCCGCGCCGCTTGCGGCGCATCGAGCTGGAGCGCGCGGGCGGAACGTCCGCGCTCATTTCCGCACGGCGCCTACGTTCCTCGCGTCCCCATTCGGCGAAAAGCGGACTGATGTGGGTCTGGATCATCACGTCCAGCTCAAGGTCGGGCATGGCCGCGATCTTGGCTTTGCGATCACGCTCCCATTCGACATCGCTGCGCGGACGTACCTCGCCTTCGTGAACGATCAGTCGGCCGTCACGAAACATATTAATGTAGGTCAGCAAATAGCCCGCATTGCCGGGGCATTTGCAGCGATCCCAATAGCGGATGAATGCGGCGCGATCCGGTTCGGCGATCGCGCGCAACTCGGCGCGCGCGCGCCACCAGTTTCGAGCCTCGCGATCGCGGTTCGCTTGCTGGTTCTCGACGAATGCTCTGCCGCGCGCGTCGAGCAATTCCTCCGGCGTCGGCTGGCTCTCGGCGATCTCGGCGGCAAAGAGCGGGAATTTTTCGCGATCCAGACGCAGGCGGCGTTCCGCCGCCTTCAATTTCCGGTTCGTGCGCTCGTAGGCATAGATTCCGTGGTGTGGAGTGAAGCGCATGGCATTATATCCGACGCAGCGCGGCCACGGTGGGGTGGATACCTCACCGGCTGCGGTGAAAAAATATGTTGAAGTGACGAAGGGGGCTTGAGAGCTAGTCGGGCCGCCAGCGCACGACCAGATCGGCCATTTGATCGCGATACTGATCGCCAAACGCGTTGATATACACGGCCCCGCCGTGCTGACCGAGAAAGGCGAAGACAGTCGCAATGTCGGCCGCAACATCCCGGTCGACGCCGAACAGGTCGGTCACCGGAAAATGGCCCCATTGGTCGCCATCCCACCATGCGAGCAGGAAATTCGCGACACGGGCAGATTGACCCGTGTCCGACCGCGCGACGTCGAGCAGACGGTTAAGCGCGGATTTCACCTCGGGGTGCGCGAGAATTTCCACATTCATCGGTTCGGCTCCTTCGGTCGGTGTATCAAGAAAATCGAATGCCGTCAGTCACCGGGCCTGATCGTGTTTCGAGGCCCGCGCGAGTTCGTGAAAACGCCAAGCGACGTTCTCCGCGAGCACCGCGAGCCGGGGCAGGTCGCAACTCTGTATCTCTTCCTCGATGCTGATCCTGCGAAGGTTTTCGGCGCGCTGCGCGTCGGTGTCGGTTGTCGGCGTAGGGACCGACGGTGCGGGAACAATCGCGAACCGCGCCCACTGGTCGGTGAGCCAAGCAATCAGTCCCGGCTTGTCGGTCGGAACGTCGACCTGTTCCCAGGTCCCGCCGTTCGCGCGGACCAAGCCCGCTGCGTCACTTTGATTTCCCGTCCATTCGCCAGTGCTGGTCAGATAGAGACGCATCGAAATTCTCCGGGTGAGCGAAAAGCGATCAGGCGTGAGCCTGATCGCGGATCGCGAAATGTTCGTGCTTAAAGATGGTGAGCGGGACGCCAGCGGCGCGAAGATTCTGCGCGAGGTTGATCTGGATGCCGCTGCCTTCGCAAATGACGGCTTCGACGGGGAGCAATCGCTGAATGGAACGATTGCGCTCGAATGCCGCGCGGTTTCCAAGCTGACGGTTGAGCCGGAAGGCGACAAGCGGCACCCCGCGCGCGGCGGCCCATGCCGCGCCGATGGCGTCGGCGCCCTTGTGCTGCGCGGTCGTGACAAGCGTCATTGCGGGAATGCGGGCCTTGATGGTGTCGAGGCGGTCCCAGAGTGCCTTATGTTCGGTCCAGTCCTGACCGCCCGACAATACGACAACGGGGCCGGTCGGGGCATGGGCTTCGCGCCGTTCCGCCGAACGGGCCGCGAGATAGTCGCGCGCGTCGATCTGCGAGGCGGTGAGTGTGCGGCTTGTCCGGCTGCCGGTGGTTGCGGACCAAGGCTGGCCGCATTCGACGCGGTAAATCTCGGCGGCGTGATCGCGCATTGCCTCGATCGCCGCGACCGCTTCGTGAAGCGATTGGCAAAGACGCTGCGTTTCCTCGACCTTCACCGCATGGATTTCGGAAGGGTCCATGACGCGGGCCAGCTCGCCAAGTTCGCGCGCGGCGTCATCCTCTTGCCGCGAAAGTTGCTGCGCCACCTTGTGGAAGCTGTTGACGATCCCCCAAGCGATACGAGGTGCGACAAGTGCAAGGCGCGTATCGGCAAAGAGGTTGAAAATCTCGCCGGTTACGTGGGCCGCAACGGCGCGCGCTGCGTCGGCGTCGGGCAAGTCGTCGGCCGTCGGTTCGTCGTGGATGGAAAGCTGGCTGGCGGCAATTTCGCTGGTGAAAGCGCCCGCGAAGGCGTCGGCGCTGGTGAGGCTGGCATAATGTTCTGCGAGGTCGGCAAAGTTATCGAAGCGGGCCATGATGAAATTTCCTGTTCGCCGCTTCGGAAAATGGATAAGCATCGAAGCGGACATTGACCAATGTTCAGCCATGAGA
Organism: Alphaproteobacteria bacterium HGW-Alphaproteobacteria-13; assembly: GCA_002842935.1. Taxonomy (GTDB): domain Bacteria; phylum Pseudomonadota; class Alphaproteobacteria; order Sphingomonadales; family Sphingomonadaceae; genus Sphingopyxis. The sequence goes on from PHEM01000029.1 coordinate 4,604, forward strand.
GGCCGGAAGAGCTAGACCCTCTCCCGGCCTCCTTTATTCAGGCGGTCGCCTTGTCGGCGGTTTCACCCCCCTTCCCTGCTGCGCCCTTGCCCTTGCCGCTCTGCGGCGCGTCGGGCGCGGTGCTGTCACCGAGACCTTCCTGCGGGGCGGCTTCATTGTCGCCGCCTTCGCCCATCGGGGGCAGTTCGGTTTGCCCAGCGGGCATGTCCTGCCGCGCGCGGCGGCGCGTCCATGCGACCGCAAAACCTCCCTTGCCGTCACCGAACAGAGCAATGTCCATCGGCCGCGACATGCTCGGATCGTCGATGCGGCCCTGATAGAAGACCTCGCCGCTCGAACGGATGACTTGCTCGAACACCGCGCCGATCTTGATCCAGGTCCGCGCGTTGGTGAGTGCCATTACCTCGAATTTGGGAGCCTTCGGGTTGTCGCTGACGAAGCGGCGCAAACCGATGGTGTTGGAAAAGGCGAGCGTATCGATCTTGCCGATATAGCCGCCATTGTCCGCCGGATTGAGAAAACCAATATTCGCCATGTCTGTTACTCCAGATATTAGGGCAATGCCCCCGTTGATGAAGTCAAAGCGGCGTTGCCGTCTTGACCATTACTTAATAGCGGCGGCGTCAAATCCGGTCTATCGCATTGTTTTCTTGACGAAATTCCGATCCTCTTTGGTGAGCCGGAGCATCAAACAGACGCGCGGTAGCGCGGCCAACGAAGATCTCCCGGCCCGACCAGGGCCGGTTCCATATCGGTCGGGGAAAGCGATGCGATGCCCTCACCTGTCCATCCCCTTCGGAGCCGCCGTCGCAGGCCCCAAGAAGCAGACGGGGGATAGCGCGGGGCAAGCTGAAAAACGGAAGGTTCCGACGCGCAGCGGTGGAAAGCCGTAGGCCCGAAGGGCCGGTTTTCTGCTTGAGCGCCCGCAGGGCGCGTCCCCGCGTGCCGCCGGATGCGACGCCGGGAGCCTGAAAGGCGGCGTAGAAGGGAGAGGGGCAGGTTTGCGCGCACCCCGGCGCCTCGGCACGCGATTAGCGTGGCGAGGCCTCGAGAATGACGGCGGGCGCCAAAGGGCGGCCGACCATCTTCCCATGCCCCTGATCGTTACCCGAAGGGACGAGACCCGCAGGGGCTCGGCGAGCTTGGTCGCGATCGCAGAATCGCGGCCTTAGCGAGTAGAGCAGGTTGCCGATCGGCGTATGCCGCTCGGTGGCCCGCCTTTCCGTGCTCCAATTCTCGGATCAACCCCCTCCCCCAATCCATCAGCCGCAGAATCCCGCACTTTCCGGACGAAATGTCGGGGGATATTCGCGCCAGCGAGACTTCGGCGGAGCCGTATTATTGACGTCAGACACACCCCCCTTTCTGGGTATAGCGCGACAGCGAAAAGTCTGATTTCATTGACCTCGGTCGTTCGAGGCCCTCGCCGGACCGCGACCGAACAACAGCAGGATGAAGACGATGATCGTGACAACGAGCTTGTCGCGCCGGGGCCTTGTGCGCGCCGGCGGAGGACTTTTGCTGACCGGCATATTGCCGATCGACGACAATGTGAGCGATTGGGGGCGCAGCCTGCAGGGCCGCGGCGCGGATCGCTTCGAGCGTGCACAAGAATTCTACCAGGGCGTAGCCGCGGGACTTTATCGGGATCCGCGCGACCTTCTCTATCAGGCGGGGATCGTGGCGCAGCTCGGCATCGGCGCATATTTGCTCGATCTTGGCGCTTCGGACGATTGGTGCCGGCAGCGGATCGGCCTCTTCGTCGACAAGGCATTGGCGATTGCGAACGGGGCAGGTTTGGATCATCGTCAGCCCGACATGCTCGAACTGGCCCGGCTGCTCTCACCCTATGGGCAATGGCGCGGGCCTTTTGCGGCCGATCTGCCGATGACCGCGGCGATCGACGAGCTTCGCGTGTCGGCGACACTAAATGACTTGCTTGCGAAGGTGCGGCGCCGGCTCGCCGGCGAGCGCATCGAAGCGCGCGCACGATGAAATGGCATCATCACTTGTCGCGCGCTTATTGGCTCCGGATCCGCGCGAAGCGCTATCCGCATTATGCTCGTCGGCTCGGCGCTGATCCGCCGGTCCTCGATCAACTGGATCTGGCGATGGACCTGTTGTGGCCCTTCGCGCGGCGCGTGTTCCTCATGCACCGCGTCGATGATCTGTCCTATGGAGCGATTGCGACCGCGGTCGACGTCGACGTGGCGACGATCGAACGCTGTATCGCCGATGCGCTGTGGTCGGTCAGAATGGTTCGCCGGGAGTTCGAGTGAGCCCGCGGAACCGCTGTAACGTGAGCCTCATGTTACCCCCCATTTATTGGAATACCAATTTACAGGGGGTGACTTAACCACCGTGAACCTGATCCTTTCCGCGTGCGCGACCCGCGCACAATTCGGGGGACGTCAGATGGAACGCCGGACCTTCATTGGCGGATTGAACGCGGCCGCGGGGATCGTCGGCGTGGGCTATCTTGGCGCTTCACCGATTTCCCCCGGCAACGAACAATACGAGGATGCGCAGTGGCGGCTGCAGAACGCGCGAGCGTTTTTCCCGAAGGGAGAAATCGTGCGCGCGGGCGACCTGCTCTATCAATTGGGCATTGTATCGCAGCTCGCCCTGACGGCATGCGTCATTGCTGAAGGATGGACGGACGACGATTGTCGCCGGAGGATTGGACTGGACGTCGGCAAAGCCCTCTTCTTTGCGAAGGCTGCCGGACTGCAATTCGATTCCGATCGCTTCGCGCGCCTCGTCCCGCTTTTGTCGCCCTACGGACGATGGCGATCGCCGCCAACGAGCGGTCGCATCCAAGTCGGGACGATCGACCCCGGCGCGAAAGCCGCGGTCTCCGAGCTGCTGGTATCGGTACAGTCGCACCTGGTCGGCGCCGACGGCGAGGGAGGTGATCGATGATGTGGCATCATCGCATCGCGCGGAACTATTGGCTGCATGTCCGATTGCGACATTACCCGGCGTTTGCGCAGAGTATCGGCCCAGCCCCGGAACTCCGCGAGCAAGTGAAGCTCGGGATCCAGCTCGTTTGGCCGTTAGCGCGGTCCGTCTTTCTCCTGAATTGCGTACACGATTTGAGTTATCGCCAGATAGCGACATGCGTCGGGGTCGATGTCCGCACCGTCGAGTTGTGCCTCGCCGATGCACTGATTTCGATGTGGATGATCTGTGACGAGTTTGGCGAAACGCCCTGCTGATCTCGCACGATGGGCTACGTGATCGCGCCGCATCGCATGCCCCTTCACGGCCTGTATTACAATCTTGCCTCATCCTCAAATTTGTCTTACGCAAGATGGCTTAGTCATCGGGAGATGCGCATGAGGATCTTTAACGTGCGATTGTCGCGCGAGGAAGAAGCTGAGCTGGCGGCCGCGGCGAAGAAGTCGGGTCGTAGCAAGTCGGAGATCGCGCGCGATGCGATTTCCGCGCATCTGAAGTCGATGGCCGATGATGAGCGGCGCTGGGAAACGCTTCATGACGATTGGAGCGAATATGGGTCCGCAGTCCAGGACGCCTATGAATCCCTTGTCGGCCAACAGATTGCCAAGCTCGAGGCGGTTCGCAAAGCGTTCGAGTCACGCCTCGTCGAGATAGGGAATCTGGATTGGGAAAAGGCGATTGAGCCGGTTTACGAGGTTTTTCGGCGCAAGGTGATCGAGAAGTCAGTCATCGCATATGCCCCGAATCCCTACATTGGGGGACGAGATCCCAAAGAGCCAGAGATGGGCGCCGTGATCGGGTTTGCGGCCGACGACACCCATGACCTTGTGATCCCGCTTGAGCAGGCATTCTATGACTATTGCCACGCCTCAGGCTGGGATGCCTTCAACGAAATTCCAGCAGTCTATGCGCGAGCGCGGGCGCGCCTCGAGGCGGAAGATAAGGATCGACAGCGATCGAGTGCGAATTAGGGATTCGCAGATGCGATCCAGTTGATAATATGCCGATCTTCAGTTCGTGTTCGGCAAAGAAACGAGGAAAATTTTTATGGCGCTGCAGGATCTATGGCTGGAAGGCATCGATGTCGATGCGGCGCTGTACGATGTTCGTGATGACGATACGCAGGCGTGGGAAGTGCGTGCGCTTGCGGGCGCGAGCATTGGTATCGATCCGATCGCGGGGCTGCGCGCCGTCATCGAGCTCAGTACCGCTCTGGAGCGCATCGTTCGCGGCGAAGATGAGGGCAAGACGCAACTTGCCAGCATCCTCGGCCGCGCCGGCGACGACTATCAGCGGTGCCTATGGTACACGGTCGCGGGCCGCGATCCGCTCGCGGTCGCGACGTCGTTCGGCGAGCTCGAGAAGTTGATGGCTGCTCGCGCGATGCTCTGGGTCGAGGCCGACGATCGCGGTCTTACGCCGGCGAAGTCGGACAATCCCTATTGGTCGACAGCGCCGGAGGGGCCGCGAGCGTCCTTCAGCGAGCGTTTCGAGCTCGGCGCCCATTGGACCCCATTTCTGCCTTCTGAATTGCTCCCGGAGGACTGACCATGCAGCGCTACTATGTTCTCGACCGGGAAATGGCCGCAGGCGAAGACGGGTTCGAGGCGATGGTGGCGCGAGCCTATACGCTCAAGCAGGCAGTGCGCTGCCTCTGCCGGCGCGACATCGCGCTCGATCTCTATATCGCCCATCGACATGGCGGGCATGTGCTGTCGCGCTGGCCCGGGACGGGCCCGCGGCACGCACCACACTGCGATCATTATGAGGCGCCCGATCATCTGACGGGGCTCGGCCAGGTTCTCGGCAGCGCGATCGTCGACGACATCGACAATGGCGTGACGACGCTCAAGTTCGGTTTCCCGCTGTCCAAAGGGCCAGCGCGCGCGGCGCCGGCGTCGTTCACGAACGACAAGCCTGACGTGAAGGCCACGGGCCAGCGACTGTCGATGCGCGGTATGCTGCATTTCCTTTGGGATCGGGCGCAGCTCACGCACTGGCATCCTCGGATGGCGGGCAAGCGCAACTGGTACATCGTTCGCCGGCAGCTCCTGAATGCGGCGCTCGGCTGCAAGGTGCGCGGCGATCCTCTCGCGCAGCGGCTTTTCGTGCCCGAGACATTCCGTCTTGATGACAAGGACGCGATCGCGGGCCGTCAGGACGCGGAGCTAGCCATTGCGCGATCGGAGCCCGGCAGGATTATGATCCTGATCGGCGAGATCCGTTCGATCGAGAGCGCGCGCTATGGCGAAAAGATCCTGATCAAGCATATGCCCCAGCGGCCGTTCCTCATGGATGCCGATATGGCGCGCCGCTTCCATAAGCGGTTCGCGGCGGAAGAGGAGCTTTGGCGGTCCGACGATCGCGACGGCAGTTTGATCCTGGCCGCGAGCTTTTCGATGGGGGCGTCGGGCCTCGCGCAAATATTCGAGATGTCGGTGATGCCCGTTACTCGCGAATGGATCCCCTATGAGGGGCTCGAGGAGCGGATGTTGGTCACCCAAGCGATCGAAGAGAAGCGCCATTTCGTGAAGGGGATGCGGGTCAATCTCGGTCTCGAGATGCCGATCGCGAGCTTGACGCTTACCGACACCGGCGGAGAAGCCACGGCGGTATATCTCGCGCATAATCTGCCCGAGCCTCGATATGACGAAGCGCTCGAGCAGCTCATGCGGACGCAAGGCGTCCAGCATGTGACGTGGCGGCCCGGTGACCGGCTGCAGTCAGCGCAGAGCGGTACAACTCCAATTATGGTGGCGGGCACCTCGACCGCACACTGAGGCACATTTGGAGCGTCTATGACGATAGTCGACAAGATGACGGCCGCGGAGCGGCTTATTCTGACCGCGGTCGATATGCTGGAGCGGAAGGATGATCCGCTTGCGGTTCATGTCGTGGCATCTTCTGCACTGAGCCTGCTTCGGGAGCTCGTCGCATCTCAGGGCAATGACTATGTGTCGCAGGTCATCAAGGAAGGCGTCTATCGGTCAGCGCTGGCAAAGATCCAAGGCGCCCCAGCGGGAATGCCAGACTCCGACATTCTCGAGGCTATTGTCAATTCGGTCGCGGAAGGTATCGAATCGGGCGCGGTGAAGTCCGCGGGGGACATCGTCATCGTGGCATCGAAGAAGACTGTCTGGTCGTATCTCGACTATATCTTCAAGCCGTACAATTTCCTGAAACATGCCGACCGGGATCCATTGGCCACATTGGATGAGGCGGATTTCGATCCCGAAGGCGCGCTGGCTCATGCGATGACGGCATATCTAATGGCGCGCGGGGACGGCGAGCTACCGGAACCGTTTACGGTGTTCCTGAAGAGTCAGGGGATTCTGGTGTAGCCGGCGCCGGCGGAGCGGAAAGGTCGGCGCCATTGTCGTCGACCAGAACCCAATCGGTTGCGCACCAGTCGGCTCTGCCCATCGCGAGCGGCCATTCGATCGTATTATCGTCCTGTGTATGGGCCATCACATATTCGGCAAACCCGTCCTTGTCCTGGCGAGCGATCCAGCGGCGTCCCTTGTGCCATCCATCGCGCCGCACGCGGGCGCCGTTTTCGATTGCGTCGAGAGCTTCACGGAAATCCATGTTGCGTTTCCCCAATAAGCCCCCGGTGGAATCATAAGCGAAACAAGGGCTTCCGCAAGAGTCCAGGCAGATAGCCGGGAGGGGTAATTTGGACGCTATGCGGCTACGCGCTGTCCGGCGGGAACGTGCGGGCCAGCGCAGCCGTCATAGAAGCGTGGGCCGCTGGGGCCGTCAAACAGTCGCATGTCGTTCGTGTCGAACCATCTCAGCCAGGCTGAAAGCTCGGCACGTTTCTCGATGGGAAAATTGCCTTCGGTATCTTGAAAGCGGACCAAGGCGGCGGGAGCCGTTGCGATGATCGCGTCGATTTCGTCGGAAGGCAAAAGCTGCTCGTCCCGAATGAAGTCGGTCATCGCGCCTGGGCGGCGTTCGGCGCCATTTCGTCCTTTCACCGATTTGCGCCATAAGCCCTCGACATTGCGCAATCGGGGTTTTGCCCGCGCTTCCATCAAGACAATCCTTCTCAGCTGGGATATCGGGAGGTCCCGAATCTCCCATGGTTTAGCGGCTCCGCACATGAAACAGGCGCTTTTGCTGGGGAGAGGAAGCCCTTCAGCGAGAATGCGGGCCTCACAAGCGGCGCGGTCCCATCCCCATTCGCGCAGCGGATATTCGTAGTCGTAGCGCGGATCCAAATGACCTTCGGCATGGGCATATCGTTTGCTGTCGCGGGCGCCGGCGTCATAGCCGATGCACTTCGTCACCTTGCCGCCGCGGGCCCACCAGCTGATGGCAGGCTCCCATGCTTCGACGAAACGATCCTGTGGTTCGATCTTCCATTTCTGCGAGCAGCTATGGCGGCCGAAGCTGATCGAAGGCAGCGTGCCGTTGGTGAAGCAATTTTCGTCGAGAGTGCGGTATGGAGGCCAGTGCTTGAAGCGCCGCGGCTCATAACGGACCGTCTCGCACCGGATGCCGCGACGGCGAAGCCAGCGGAATATGAGATCGCGGTAAGCATAGGTTTCAGGCTTTTCGGAACCCGTATCCGCGAAAAGCACAAGATCGATCCGCCGACCTTGGGCCACCATTTCGAGCAACATTGCCGTTGAATCGACGCCAGCACCGAAGGCGACGACAACGGGCGGTTCCGCAGGCGGATGCGGGGAGACGAGAAACATTGTGGAAACCATGTTCCCGATCGTCAGGACGCCAGAAGGTCGATTCGATTATCGACGACGGTAGCGGCTATCGCGATGCAAGCGATCGCGTTCGGCTGACCGGCTGCGCGTTCGACGAGGTGCGGCTGTTCGGGATCTCCGGTGGCAAGAATGACAAACGATCTACCGGCAGCGTCAGACAGTCGGGCGGCGACGCGGTAGGCGTTGTCGAAGGTTGCAAGTGTCCGCATGGGGTTGCCTTTCATGAGGTGGGAGCTGTTCGGATATGGGGGAATGGGCGCCATCGGCAGCGCGGGACTCAATAATCTTCCGGTAGCAGGATTGTGACGACGCGCGTCGTGATCGACGCGTCCGCGGGATCCTCAGAACCATATTCACAATCGAGATCGTAATAGTCGATCTTCATCCAGACTTTTCGCTCACGGAACAGGATGGAGGCGAAGTCGTGCTCGGGACTATCGGTAGCAAACTCGCAGCGGCGAAAGGCTGCGAGCAGCTGAGCCTGGATGATCGCCGGGTGCTCTTCCTGGGATATACGGAAAGTCTCGAGGCAATTCCTTGTAATCATAATTCGGGCGCGGCGATCGAGACCAAGGCGAGCGTCATCGTTCAGCCGGGCAATGGTTGCCGTTCGCGACGCGGCGTTGTCTGAGATGTGCATAGCCGTTACCAATCGTAGCGTGGGAGTTCAGCGGCAGGCGGGGCATCGCGGTCGAACATGATCCAGCAGCAATGACGATCGCGGGCGAGCGCCATGCACGCGAGCAGGTCTGCAGGGAGGTCGTCGTCGGGTTCGACGACATAGACGAACCATCCGTATTCGGATTTTTCGTAGGCGGGGTAGTCACACTCAGGCAGCCAGCGATTGCAGGTTGCTTCGGTGAGATTGCCGGTCGAAAGCACAAGCATCGACTCAATCATCGATGCCCTCCGTGGCTCTTGCGAGCCACACGGCCAGCTGCTGACGCATGATGCCGATCGGCGCGTTGATTTCAGTTACAGGCGCATGGGACGCGATGTAACCGCGATCGCGAAAAGCCTCGAGGAAGCTCTTCATGACCTTGAGGTAGATGTGGCCGCCTGCGATCGCGACGTCGGTGAATGGGCGATCGCCATGTTCGGTTAGCGAGGCCATCTCGCACGCAGCGCTATTGCCGTAGTTATCGGGCTTTCGGGGCGAAGGCGGGCGCGGCCAGCGTGTCGCCAATCCGCCGGCGATCATTCGATCGGCGAGCGCGGTCGTCAGCCTGCTGTCGTAATTCTGGATCGGCGACCTGGAGTCGAGGAAACCATATCGTGCGGACAGCACGGTGATTTTCAACATCTTGCGATCGCCCGCATGGCAACGGACCGTTTGCCAAAGTGGTCCGTCATAGCGGTCGATGGCGGGCATGTAGCCGTCACCCTGCCGCTTTGTCGCGGAACAGGCGAGGATGAGCAACCGATGGGCTCGAGGTGGAAGCGCACTCATCGATCAAGCCGCAATCGCCAGAGCTGAGGCGGCATGGGCATGAATCCAGTCGGTTGCCGCCTGTGCCGCCGCCGCGGCGCGAAATATCGCACGCGTATCGTTCCCGAGCATATTCAACCAGCTCGCAACATATGCGGCGTGGTCCGGCCTTGGCGAATAGGCCAGACCAAGGTCGGCCATCAGGAAACTGGCGCCGATCTCGGCAACCAGCTCTTCGCGGGCCCGGATGGACCGATCCTTGAAATAGTCCCGAAGCGTTTCGCGGGCGAGGCGCTGCGCGCTGCCCGTCGAATGAACGATTTCATGACCGAGCGTCGAAATGAAGTCTTCGTCGCTGTCGAAGGCTTCGCGGTCGGGCATGTAAACGCGGTCCTGATCGGGCCGAAAATACGCGTCCCAAGGGCCATAGTGCACGGGGACGCCGACGCTTTCGAGGAACAGTTTCGCAGAGGCGGCTGTCTCGCCTATCGGCCGTGCGCTTGCCTGTGCCCGTTCGGGCGCGCCGTCGACCTGCGATTGGTTGAAGACGACAAAGCTCCGAGCAAAGAAGCGGGCGCCGCGGTCCTCGCCATCGGAATCCGCCGACGTGGGTTCATCGCGCTCCTGCTTTTTCCACAAAATGACGTGCGTGCCGGTTTCGCCGCGGCGCACCTGTGCGCCGACGTCATTCCACTGACGGTAGGTAGCCCACGTCCCGGATCGAAAGCCGTGAGCCTCGGCCGACGCCCAAAGGACGAGGCGGTTGATGCCGGTATATGCGCGTCCGACAGCACTGGTCGGCCGCATCACCGTCCCGCCGTCATGGTGCCAGGGCATACGCCACTGGCCGGCGCCGGCGTCGATCGCAGCGGCTAGCTCGGCGGTGATCGTTTGATAGATGTCGTGACGGGGCTTCATGACGCGTTTCCTTTCTGAAGTTCAGAGCGTTGCTCACCTTCTCCATCCCCGCTTTCCTCCTTGTCCGCGCGATCGCGCGGTGACGCATCGGCCGATGACGTGTCGTCGGCCGTGATTTCCAATGGAGGGATCTGAACGTCCGCTGCCGCGAACCATGCCCGCAGTGACGTGAGGCTATCGTGTTGGTCGAGGATCTCTCGCGTGGCGACAGTCGCGCCATTTTCGTTGGCGGGGTAAGTCACGACCTCGCCGTTTCCCGTGAATACTTCGCGATGCGGGAGCCACGATCCGCTGTAGCCCGCGCACCACCGCGAATAGGACAGCCGGTTCTGCAGGCACCAAAGTTCAAGAACGGGGAAATGGCCTCCGATTGCCTGATGGTCGAAGAGCTGCAGGGATTGGCCCTCGATGCGCGATTCAGGAGAGAAGATGTCTCCTTCATCCTCGACGCGAAGATCTTCATCGGCGATCAGGCGGCATAAGGTGACGAACTGCTCCGGTGACACGCGGCCGCCGATGGTGATCGATGCGGATGCACAATCTGGCATCTTGTTGACTCCAATAGAGAAATTTCGGATTGTCGACGGCGGCGCGGAGGCAGACTTCCAACTGGAAATCGAGACCCTTGCTTCCGCGCCGCCCGGTGACGCTTCAGGCTGCGTCGGCCAAAACGGCCTCGGCCTGGTCGACGTCGTTCACGGCAGGGTTGGCCTCGTCGATTTGATCGTCATCGGCGTCATCGATGGCAGGTTGATCTTCGCCGCTGTCATCGTCGACCGGCGGCGCTTCCGGTTCATCCGGGGTTTCAGCGGCGCGAAACATCATGACGTCCGGGATCCAGCTCTGCGCCCGCGCCTTCACCTCAGGCGTGACGATGGTTTCGCCGGCGCAGAGTTTGGCGGCTGCAGACGATAGGGCGGCCTTCTTTTCGCTGGCGTAGCGACCCGGAAGCTCGGGATCGAGCTTGCCCAGGATGGACAGAATCTGCGGCTTGCGGATCTTGTCGAAGAAGACATCCGCGCTCGGCCGCCAGTGTTCGGCGGTATCGATCTCGAGCATCGCGCCAAGCTCGGATTGGAAGCGGTTAGCGCGATCGCCGGTGGCGAGGCTGGCCTGAAGGCTTTGACCGACGGCAAAAGCAAGCCATGCTGCCTTGTCCGTTTCATCGAGTTCGCGGAACGCCATGAACGCGCTGAAACTGTCGTCGGCGCCTGCCCAATCGCACGGAAGACCGGACCGGACCGCATCGAGGCCATCTTGTGCGGCAGTTGAATGGGCGGCGGGGACGCCGGCGGGGTCAAAGAGCTCGCCGATCGTCACCATGACGCCCGTGTCGTTGTAAGCGGCATAGCCCGTAAATTTCCGCGCGAGGCGGAAGATGGTCAGATCGAGCGCGAGCGCGGGATCATGGGCGATGTGCAAAGCCAATACGTCACGCCGTTCCTTGGCAAGCTGCTCCTCGAGCGACCGGGGAAGAGCGTCCTCCAGGGCAGCGCCTTCAGCACCTCCGCCGGTGACCTTTTGCGACTGCTTTTCGCGCTTGGGGGCCTTCGTCGAAAAGTAGCGGTGCGACGCCTTCGGGGTGCCATCGCTGGCGAGCACCACGAAGGTTCCAACATGCGGTCGTTCGTCTTCCGGAATCACATAGCTGCGTTTGTCGATCTCGGTGTGCTCGGCGTCCAGCGCTTCATTCTCCGCTTCGAGACGTGAAATCGCGTCCGGATCG
>PHEM01000422.1 GCA_002842935.1 Alphaproteobacteria bacterium HGW-Alphaproteobacteria-13
TTTTCATGTCTTTACTCCCCCTCCCGCAGGCGGGAGGGGCTAGGGGTGGGCGCGAGCGCAGCGAGCATGGGACCTTGAATGGCCCACCCCGCTGCGACTAGGGAGCAAGCTCCCAAGTCTCGCTGCCCCTCCCGCCTGCGGGAGGGGAGTTGAAAGCCGGTGTTTTGCATTACACCAGCGCCTTGGCTTCGTCGTCCATCGTGCCGGTGACGTCGCTCGGCTGGAGGATCATCTCGGTATGCGCCGCGCCCGACGGGATCATCGGGAAGCAGTTGGCGAGTTGCGCGACGCGGCAATCGACGATCACCGGGCCGGGCGTGTCGATCATGGTGCGGATGCCGTCTTCCAGCTCGTCCGGCGTGTCGATGCGCAGGCCGGTCCAGCCATAGGCGTCGGCCAGCTTCACGAAATCGGGCAGGCTGTCCGAATAGCTGTTCGAATAGCGGCTTTCATAGGTCAGTTCCTGCCACTGCCGCACCATCCCCATCCATTGATTGTTGAGGATGAAAATCTTCACCGGCAGGCGATACTGGCTGACCGTCCCCATTTCCTGGATGTTCATTTGAAGGCTGGCCTCGCCCGCGATGCAGATGACGAGGCGATCGGGCTTGGCGATCTGCGCGCCGACGGCGGCGGGGAAGCCATAGCCCATCGTGCCCAGCCCGCCCGACGTCAGCCAGCGGTTGGGCGCGGAAAAGCCGAAATGCTGCGCCGCCCACATCTGGTGCTGGCCGACCTCGGTCGTGATGATCGGGTCGCGGCCGCGCGTCGCCTCGAACAGCGCCTTGACGGCGCGCTGCGGCATGATCTCCGCATCCGCGCCGGTCTTTTCGGGGAAGTCGAGGCAGCGTGTCGCGCGCCAGCCGTCGATGCGCCGCCACCATTCGCCGTAATCGCGGGGCTTGTGGCCCTTGTCCTGCCACGCCGCGATCAGCGCGTCGAGCGCGCGGCCCGCGTCACCGACGATGGCGATATCGACGGGCACGATCTTGTTGATCGAGCTGCGGTCGATGTCGATGTGGATCTTCTTCGCCTCGGGCGCGAAGGCGTCGAGGCGGCCCGTCACGCGGTCGTCGAAGCGCGCGCCGACCGCGATGATCAGGTCGGCGCGGTTCATCGCCATGTTCGATTCATAGGTGCCGTGCATCCCCAGCATGCCGAGCCATTTCGGATCGTCGGCGGGGAAGGCGCCAAGCCCCATCAGCGTCGAGGTGATCGGCGCGCCGGTCAGCGCGACGAGCTGGCGCAGCGCCGCGCTGGCGTCCGGTCCCGCGTTGATGACGCCGCCGCCGGTGTAGAAGACCGGGCGTTCGGCCGCGGCGATCAGGTCGATCGCGGCGGCGATCGCCCCCGCGTCCGGCTCCACCTGCGGGCGATAGCTGGCGTGCTCGATGATCCGCGGCATGCGATAGGTGCCGGTCGCGACCTGCACATTCTTGGGGATGTCGATCACCACCGGGCCGGGACGGCCGTGCGTCGCGATGTGGAACGCCTCGTGCAGGATCGGACCCAGCCGTTCGGGGTCCATCACCAGATAATTATGCTTGGTGCAGTGGCGCGTGATGCCGACGGTGTCGCATTCCTGAAAGGCGTCGGTGCCGATCAGCGTCGTCGGCACCTGTCCCGTCAGCACGACCATCGGGATCGAATCCATCAGCGCGTCGGTGATGCCGGTGACGGCGTTGGTCGCGCCGGGACCGGAGGTGACGAGCACCACGCCGGGCTTGCCGGTCGCGCGGGCATAGCCCTCCGCCGCGTGCGTCGCCGCCTGTTCGTGGCGGACGAGGACATGCTTGATCGTCGCATGCTTGAAAAGCGCGTCATAGATGGGAAGGACCGCACCGCCCGGATAGCCGAACACCGTATCGACCCCCAGGTCGACCAGCGCCTGAACCACCATGTCGGCACCGCTCATTTCCGTCACGACGAGACTCCTTTTCCTGCAAAAAATGCGCGCCCAAAGGCGGGCTTGTGCGCCGCAATAAGGATGCGGGCAATAGGTGTATGATTCTATCCTGTCAACAGTAATTTATATAATTTTATTACTATCTGATCAATGGAATCGATGTTTAATGACTCGTCATGGCACGGCCAGTCGGCGGGGGGCTGGTGGCGGAACCAGGTGAACTGGCGCTTCGCATATTGGCGCGTCGCGGCCTGCGCGGCGTCCAGCGCCTCGGCGCGGCTGGTCTCTCCGGCCAGATGGCGCGTGATCTGGGGCACGCCGATCGCGCGCATCACGGGCAGCGCGGGGTCGAGTCCGCGCGCGAGCAGCGCCTCGACTTCCTCGACGGCGCCGCGCTCGAACATCGCCGCCAGCCGCGCATCGCAGCGCGCGCGCAGCCAGTCGCGCGGCGGCAGCAGGACCAGCGGGACGAGGTGGATGTCGTCCGCGATCCCGCCTTCGCGTGCCTGTTGCCACGCGGCCAGCGGGCGGCCGGTCGAACGCACCACCTCCAGCGCGCGCGCGACTCGCGCGGAGTCGGCGGGGGCAAGGCGCGCGGCGGCGGCGGGGTCCTCGTGGGCGAGCGCGGCATG
>PHEM01000423.1 GCA_002842935.1 Alphaproteobacteria bacterium HGW-Alphaproteobacteria-13
GCAAGGCCATCTTCAACAAACCAGCATCATATTATCCGAAAAGGGGGTCCCTCTTCGACGCCGATCGGGGGTCCCTTTTGAACGCCGTTTGACATCCTTTCGAATGACACTTCAATAATCACGGAAATCAGCCAATCTCAAAGGAATTCCTGGTCTGTGGAGGACCCGGATCAGGAAAGTGCAACGCGGCGCAATCTGATAATATGCCCCGACACCCGGGGGGATGGTTTAGATCGATTTCTCGTACCGATGCTCAGACCAAGCGTCGCGACACTGTTTCTCGGTTTTGGGTCTCATGCGATCGAATGATGGTCAGCTACCGGCCTGGCCGATATCCACGTTGAGATGGTAGCGCGCATAACGCCGTTCGCCTGTGCGCGTGAGGGCTTCCAGATCGACCAACTCGGAAAGATCGCGGGTGGCCGTCGCGGATGTCGCATCTGTGATCGTCCGGTAGTTGTGTGCACTGAGCCCGCCTTTGAAGCCATCCGGACCTTCGGCAAACATGCGCAACAACGCCTTCTCCTGCCGCGCGTTGATCCGGTTTCTAAGGCGATCGAACATGCGGGTCTTTTCTATGAGGAAGCGGATACGTGCGATCGTCCTCGTTTGGGCTTCAAGCACGATGTCGGCAAACCAACCGAGCCAAGCATCGATCTCGTTGGTCGCACTCGCACGCTGGAGTTCCGCATAATAGGCCTTGCGATGCCGATTGATGGTTTCGGCAAGGGCGGTCAGCGTCGGCGCTTCAAGAGCCTGTGCAAGGGCCTTCTCGGCGATCGCCCGCCCAATGCGCCCGTTTCCATCTTCAAACGGATGGATCGATTCAAACCATAAATGCGCTATCCCGGCGCGCGTGATCGCTGAAAGGGGCTTGGCGCCTGCCGGTGCGCTATCGTTGAACCATTGGATGAATGCCTGCATCTCGGCGGGCACGCGATCCGAAGGCGGTGCCTCATAGTGGATGCGCGGCGCATGGAGTGCACCGGAGACGATCTGCATCGCATCGGCATGCGTGCGATACGCGCCGACCTCGTTCATGTCCCTGCGGCCGTTCATCAGCATCTTGTGCCAATCGAATAACTGGCGATCGGTCAGTGGCTGAGCATAGCTCTGATAGAGATCGGCCATAAGTTCCGCCGCCCCTGCCTCCGCCGCGTTCGCGCGGCGCTGGGAGACAGCAAATCCAAGCTGCTTGGCGATCGAGGATTGCACACTGGCACGATCGAGCACCTCTCCCTCGATCGCTGAACTCTCGACCATCTCTTGCGAGATAAGCTCGATTGCAAAGCCGCGCTGGGCTTCGCCGTCCAGATGATGCAAGGTGCCGATGACGACCCCGGCCCCTTTGAGGAATTGCGCTTCCGCCGAGTGGAGGCGCGCGGCATCGAAGCGGAAATTCGGCCAATCCGGTTGTTGCCAGTTCCAGCGCATGATCGATCGCCAACCTTTCTATCGATCGCAATATGCGCATTAAATGATTTATAAAACATCTTTCTATCGATCATTGCTCTGCATGAGACGCGGGGCAGTGGGACATGGGATTTTCCTGACGGAGCAGGCAGCGATCGATATGACACTGGCGACCGGCATCGTGCTCAATAAAGCCCG
Organism: Alphaproteobacteria bacterium HGW-Alphaproteobacteria-13; assembly: GCA_002842935.1. Taxonomy (GTDB): domain Bacteria; phylum Pseudomonadota; class Alphaproteobacteria; order Sphingomonadales; family Sphingomonadaceae; genus Sphingopyxis. The sequence continues at coordinate 1,612 of PHEM01000423.1, forward strand.
ACCCTTCTCCCACCATCCGATACCCAAAAATCAACGATCTTCCGTTGGGGTCCCAAGCGGGTATCGGGCACTTAAGATTGGGTGCAAGAGCCTGAAACGGCCTCGGACAAATTGCTCACCCAAAGAGTCGAAAAATCATTGACTAGCGGACGAGATGCCGCGATATAAAATGAAATAAGTTATTGAAAAGATTGACTTTTAATCAGTAGGTCGCTGGTTCGAATTCAGCAGGGTTCACCACCATCCTTCATCACGGGCTGACAGGCGCGTCGTCATCGTCGCTGACGATGACGATGATCGCGGCGATACCGGCCAGCAAGCCGACCAGACCGATCAGCCAGCTGGAATTGCCTTCGAGCCGGCTTTGCGCGCCCGTGGCGGAAACGGCCGGAACGCCGTTCAAGGCCGGAGCCGCCGATGCCGCGACGGGGACAAGCGCCACCGACGCGGCGGCAAAAGCGATCGCGGCGTTCCTGAACGGGACCATGGCATGACTCCATCATTGCAAGAGGTTGTGGTGTAACCCTCGCAACGAATGCCGCGCGCGATCGCTGCACGGCTCGGCGGCAATGATGCACGGTTCGGGGAATCTAGGCGCGCATCGAGGCGAGCCTGTGGTCGATGATGGCTTCGGCCTCGGCGATGATGCGGTCGATCAGTTGCTGGCAAGTGGGGATGTCGTGGATCAGCCCCTGCACCATCCCGGCCCAGAACACCCCCTTCGACAAGTCGCCCGTCTTGAGCAGTTCGCGCCCCGCCGTCCCCGCGACCAGCTCCTGCACATCGGCGAACGTCGCGTCCGGCTGCGCGAGGCGGCGCACCACCTCCTCGCTGACCGCGCTCTTGCCGACCCGCGCGGTGTTCTTGAAGTTGCGGAAGATCAGAAAGCTGCCGCGCTCGTCATTGGCGATATAGGCCTGCTTC
>PHEM01000424.1 GCA_002842935.1 Alphaproteobacteria bacterium HGW-Alphaproteobacteria-13
TCCCCCATGAGACGAGCTCGCGGTGGAGCTTGTAGGCGAAGCGCGAGAGCACGAGCCGCGAGGCCTGAACGTGTCCGATCGAAGCGGAGACATTGCCATTCATCGGGTACATCGAACCCTGGCAGCCCGCGCACCAGAACATCTCGTCGAGCGGCAGGTTCGCGGTCGAAGCAGCGCAATCCGCAGCGCACGCGGCAAGCGCCAGCGGGTTGGCAAACAGCACGGCCTCGGGATTGATGATCGCGGTGAGCTCGCTGTCCTGCCACAGCGGATCGATTTCGGAGATGTAGAGGATGTCGATTGAGCCCGGCTCAAGGCACAGGAAATCGGCGACGATCTCCATCCAGTAGATCAGCGGATAGGCATACCAGTGGACGTGCCAGCTCGAATAATATTGGCTTGCGCCGCCCACGGCCGACGGACCCGAGATCGAGCGGAAGCCGATATCGAAGCCGGGATCGAGCTTCATCCCGCCGAGGTTCACGAAGCACCATGGCTTCATGCTGACATCGGCGAGCCGGACGGGCTCCCAGAAGCCCATGGCGATCCCGGGCCTCAGACCGCACAGGCACACCGGCAGGTCGGGATTATCGGGATCGGGACGATTGCTCGGCCAGATTTCGAGCCCGCCGACTGAGATCGGGAACAGGCACGACCAGCAGATGTCGGTGATCGGATTGACGAACTGCCCGGTGCATTTGCCAGGCCCGGCATCGGCCGAGGCGGGCGAGGCAAGAGCGAACGACAACGTCGCGGTGACGAGGATCAGGAAGGCGCGGATGTTGCTCATGGTTGGGCCTTTCGCGGCGGGAGCGTGATCTCGCTCACCTCGAGCATCCGCCCGTTCTGGCGCACCCGCGCGGGGACGGCCCTGATGCCGAATTTTTGCGTCAGCTTGCCGCCCTGATCGAAATAGAAGCGGCGTTGACGGGCCTTCATCAGCTCGAGCGGTGCGCCTTTCACGAGGATCAGCTTGGCGTGCGCGTCCTGCCCCAGCGCCCAGGCGGCTCGCCCGAGAAACGAGGGAATCGTGGCCGCTGTCGAAGCGAGGGTCAGCCCGCGCGCGAGAAAGGCCCGGCGGGTGAAGGGGCGGGCGTTGTGCAGGTCGAGCATGTCGGCTCCCATCGAGGTTGCTCCCGGCGCGGTCGGGCGCCGATCAGCACAGTTGATACTCGGGCATCGCCGTCACCAGCGACAGCGCCCCGGCCACGGCGGTTGACAAATCCTCGCGCGCCAGGGATCGGAGATACCCCGCCAGCGCCTTCTCCTTCTCGGGCGTCGTCTCCACGCACAGCGTCCGGTTCAGCAACTCCCGGGCGAGGAGTGCCGGTTCGGCGCGGGCCCGGTGGTCCAGGCCCTCGATCATCGGCGCCGGATCGTACCGCTCGTCTCCGTCGGGCGCGCCGTCGCCGCCTTGCGGTTGGCCCGTCAACAGGTAGCGCAGCGCGTTCGCCCGGGCGAAGAGCGTCGAGGAGTTGATCCACGATCGCCCCCCCTCCCAGCCCGCGACGCTCGGCGGAAAGAAGAGGCTCTGCCCCATCATCTCCATCACCCGCGTCAGTTCCCCGAGATCACGGGTCGGCGTGCGCAGCGATCGCACGGCGCCGACCACCAGTTCCGCCGGGGACTTGATCCGCGCGGGCGCCCCCTCCCGGTCGTGGAAGTGCTCCGAGAGAAAGAGCCGGCGGAGCATGGGCTTCATCTCGTACCGCGCCGCCCGCAGCGTGCCCGCCAGGCTTCGGACCAGCCCGACGACGGGCGCGCGCTTCGGATCACCCTTCGGCGGGATCTCGCCCACGAAGAAGCGATAGACCCTCGAGGCGATGAAGTCCGCGCACGCCGGTTTCTCCAGCACCGCCGCCACGAAGTCGTCGCCCGTGAGCCTGCCCGAGCGGCCGAGGATCGACTTGGGCCCGTCGTCGTGATCGGCGCCCCGGAAGACGAACCCGTTGCCCTCGAACGAGTAGCCCGTCAGCGCCCGGGCGCCCTCCTTGATGTCCCGCTCGGCGTAGGCGCCCTCGCCGAGCGTGAAGAGTTCCATCAGCTCGCGCGCCAGGTTCTCGTTGGGGCGCCCCTTGCGGTTCTCGTTGTTGTCGAGGTACGCCAGCATCGCCGGGTCGCGGATGATCGACCGGAGCAGACCCGCGAACGAGCCCGCCGCGTGGCGCCGGAAGAGCTCGTTCTGAAGGAACAAGTGGTAGCTGTTCTCGATCGTCCGGTAGCTCGTGGCGAAGTGCCCGTGCCAGAAGAGCGTCAGTTTCTCTTCGAGCGGTCGTCCGGTCTCGATCATTCTTCCCAGCCACCAGCGCCGCATCCGGGCGATCTGCCCGCGGTCCAGCCTCTGGCGCTCCTGCCGCGCCTGCCGGATGCGGGCCAGGGCGTCCTCGTCCTGCGTCCGCCGGGCCCGCATGAGCTCGCGCCGCGCCTCCTCGGTGGGCTGAGCCATGATCCCGCCGTCGAAGTCCTCGGCCTTCGGCTTCGGGTACTCCGGCGCGCGCTCGAAGTCGAGCAGCGAATCCACCGCCCGCTCAA
>PHEM01000030.1 GCA_002842935.1 Alphaproteobacteria bacterium HGW-Alphaproteobacteria-13
GTCGATCAGGCGCTGGTGATATTCCTCGAACTTCTCGGCGGGCACGTTGAAGGCGATATGGTTCATCGACCCATGCGCCGACATGAAATTGCCGCGCGTCGGCAGCGCTTCCGGCGCCGCGATGCCGGGCGCCGCCTCGGGCGCTTCGGGGAACCAGAAAAAGGCCAGGCTGTCGCCATTGCCAAGGTCGAAGAAGAAATGCTGCCCGCGCCCGTTCGGCAGGTCGAGCGTCTTGACCAGCGGCATGCCCATCACGTCGCGATAGAATTCGACCGTCCGCGCCATGTCCTTGCACACCAGCGCGAGGTGATTGACACCCCGAAATTCGAATTCCTTGTTCGTTGCAGCCATCGTCTGTCTCCTTTGCCATGGTCCCGGTGCGGGCCTGTCCGGCCCAGGTGCGCGATCGACCATGATACCGCGCTTTTCTGCCATTTTTTCCGTTAATTGTCAACTAGATTGACGGTTTCTCGCGCTTCGCCGGGCGCGCCGCGCTCAGGAAATCGGCGGCGTCGAAACCCTCGGGCGCGGCCACTTCGACGATCGGGTCCTCGCGCGCGTCATATTCCATCCTCAGCGCGCGCGTGATGACCGCGTGCATGTCGTACAGGCAGGTGATGTAGGTGAATTCGAAAATCTGCTCATCGTCCCAGAACCCGCGCAGCCTGTCGAACACCGCCAGCGGCACGCGCCCGCCCGCCTGCGTGAGGCAGTCGGCATAGGCGAGCACGGCGCGCTCCTGCTCGTCATAGCAATCGGCGACGGTCCAGTGCGGGACGGCGGCGATTTTCTCCTCGCTGACGCCCAGGCCGCGCAGCGACTTGCAATGCTGGGAAAAGACGAACTGGCTGCCCTTCACCCATCCGGCGCGCGTCTGGCCCAGCTCGCGCAGCACCGGGTCGATGCGGCGCGCGGGGTGGCGATAGACGGCGAAGCCATCGACCGCATGTTTGAAGATGTCGGGGGCGAGCGCATAGACGGTCCACCAGTCGCCGGGGGTTCCCGTCGCGGTGCCCGGCTCGGCGACGGGATCGCGGTCGCCGAACAGCCGATCATAATAGGCCGTGACGATGTCGTCGGTGACTTCGGACCGGGGAACCTGACGCAGGACGGGCATGCTCTACTCCTCAACCACGGCTTCTCATTCGGCGAAATCCCGTTCCAGATGGCGCGTCATCGCGAATTGCGCGAATCCGGCCGCGACGGCGAAGGGGATCAGCGTCATCAGCGCCCAGCGCAGGCTGTCGTCGCCATATGCGGGCTTCAGCGCGTCGCTGCCCACGCCGACGAACAGCGGGCCAAGCCCCAGGCCGACGATGTTGAACATCAGCATCAGCACCGCCGCGGCGGTCGCGCGCGAGCGCGGGGGCGTCAGATTCTGCACCAGCGCCAGCGCCGGGGCGATGTAGATGGTGCAGGCGACCATCGGCACCAGCATCAGCGCCAGCGACACCTGCCAGCTGTCGACCAGCAGCGCGGCGGCTAAGCTCGGCACCAGCACCAGGGAGGCCAGCGCCGGGATGGCGCCATAGGCGCGCGGCGAGCGGTGCGCGGCGCGGCTGACCAGCCAGCCCCCGCCCCAGATGCCGAGACCGAAGGTGATGCCCGCCGCGGGCGCGAACCAGATCGCCATCGCGCTGAGCGGCATGTCCTGCGTCCGCATCAGGAAGGCCGGAATCCAGTTGAGCATCCCATAGCTGACGAAGGCGGCCAGCCCGCTGCCGATCATCACCATCCGCAGCGAGCGGCGGCGGACGAACATTGCCAGGCTCTGGCCAAAGGGCAGGGCGGCGTCGACGGGCCTGCCGACATCCATCTGCCCGCGCGGCGGCTCGCGCACGATCCAGATCAGCAGCGGCGCGACGATCACGCCGACGATGCCGATGACGACGAAGGCGCCGCGCCAGCCGATGGTCGCCGCCGCCCAGGCGCCAAAGGCCGCGCCCACGAACACGCCGAAAGGACCGTTGCATGTGAAGATGCCGATCGCCAGCGGCCGGCGGTCGGGCGGATAATAGTCGGCGATCACCGACAGCGACGGCGCCGTTCCCCCGGATTCGCCCGCGCCGACGCCGAAGCGCATCGCCGCGAGCTGCCAGAAGCTGGACACCAGCCCGCACGCCGCCGTGAAGCCGCTCCACACGACGCAGGCGATGCCGATCAGCTTCACGCGGTTCCAGCGGTCGGCGATCATCGCCACCGGCACGCCCATGGCGGCATAGAAAAGCGCGAAGGCGAGACCCGTCAATATGCCGAACTGCGTGTCGCTGAACTGCATTTCGGCGCGGATCGGCTCGACCAGCACCGACAGCAGCTGGCGGTCGACGAAGTTGATCGTGCCGACGAGGAACAGCATCGCCAGCGCGACGTTGCGGCGGATTTCGAACATGCCGTCCGGCGACATGGCACTGGCTTTCGATAGGCTGTCCTGCGCCATGACCCTTCCCGACACGTGATTCTTTTCTCGCAAAAATACTTAGATATTTAAGTTTCTCTGTCAACGGGCTTTGCGATGTTTCGCAAGGCCGGAAACGAACACCCCCTCCGCCGCGAAGACGAAGGGGATGTCCGGACGTGACCTTTCGACAAGCGAAAGGTTCAGAATTTGACCCCGGCCTCGACCGCGATGTTGCGCGGCGGCTCCACGAACAGGATCGAGCGCGTCGCGGTGGTGATCGGGGCGGGCAGGCGGAAGGCGCTGCCCGTGGTCAGCTTGTCGGTCAGGTTCTTGCCGATCACGGCGATGTGCCAGCGATCGTCCTGCGGTCCGAACTGCACGCGCAGGTCGAGCTTCGCAAAGCCGCGCTGATAGCCGTACATCGGGCTTTGGTCGTCCGAGTTGAAGAAGCCCGACCGGCCGCCGAGAACCGCGGTGCCGTCCAGCTTGTAATCGCTGAAGTCGACGCGGCCGTGGACCGCGACATTGCCGGTGAACTTCGACGTATAGGGCAGGCGATAGCCGTCGAGGACGCAGGAGGCGCCCGTCATCCCCGCCAGGCAGGGCGCATCCGGATAGCGGTCATATTTGATATCCTGATAGGCCGCCGACGCCGTGATGTCGAAATTGCGGCTCGGCGCAATCCGCAGCGACCCTTCGATACCCTGCGCCGTCGCCGACGCCGCATTCTTGGTGATATAGGTCAAGAGATCGGGATCATAGCCCGAGGTCTGGAGATTGGAGAATTTCGTGTCGTAAACCGACAGGTTCAGCGTCGCGCGGCCGTCCCACAGCGTCGACTTGATGCCCGCTTCCCAGTTGCGCGACCGTTCGGGCTTGTAGACGAAGGTCGCGTCGGTGGTGCCGAAGGTGTTCGACACGAAGCCGCCCGACTTCGAGCCGCGACCATAGACGGCATAGACCATCACGTCGCGCGACAGGTCGTATTGGACCGTGATCGACGGATCGACGAGATCCTCCTTGATCGCACCCTTGGCGGATGTCAGCCCACGGAAGATCTGGCCGCTGAGCAGCTTGCCGCTGAACGTCGCATCCTTGTGCGTGTTGGTATAGCGCAGGCTGCCGATGATCCGCACCCCGTCGACGGGACGCAGCGTCGCCTGCCCGAAGGCCGAGAGCGTCCGCGAATTCTGGTGAAAATAGGTCTGGTTCAGCGAAACCAGATCAAAGGCCAGGACGTTGTAATAAAGATAGGGATTCACATTATAGCGCGCGGTGTCGTAATAGGCGCCAACGACATATTCCAGCGTGCCGCCGGTCGGCGACAGCAGGCGCAGTTCCTGCGAGAACTGGTGGAAATTCTCCGGATATTTGTTGCCCACCGAATTTTCGACGATCGTCGGCGTCGCGGTCGGCGTCATCTGGTCGAAATAGTTGGTGACGGAGCCGTTGAACCAGGAATAGCCGGTGATCGAGGTCAGCGTATGGTCGCCGACTTCCAGATTGGCGTTGACCGATCCGAGCACGGAGCGGTTGACATAGCCTTCCCGGCCAAGCGGATATTCCTCCGTATAACGCACCAGCTTCGGACGCTGCGTGGTGTCGGCGGGGCTGGACACGCCCAGGCCGCCGACGCGCTCGTAGTTCGAGATTTCGACCTTTGCGGACAGATCGAACCCGTCGGTTGGTTCCCACAGCGCGCTGACGCGGAACAGTTGCAGCTTGTTGCGCGGGTCGTCGCGGCCCGTGGCGAGATTCTTGATATAGCCTTCCTGATTCTGGATCCGCGTCGCGACGCGCAGGCTGAGCGTGTCGGTGACGGGACCCGAGACGTATCCGGTCAGGTCATAGCCCTGAAGGTCGAAATTATAGGTTCCGGTGACGCCGCCCTGGAACGAGGAGGTCGGACCCGCGCTGACGACGCTGACGGCGCCGGCGGGCGTGTTCTTGCCATAGAGCGCGCCTTGCGGCCCGCGCATCACCTCGACACGCGCGACGTCGAAGAAGGGGTTGAGCGTCTGGCGCATCTTGCCCGCATAGACGCCGTCCATATAGACGCTGACGGCCTGGTCGAACGAGAAGTTCTGCGGCGGCGAGCCGAAGCCGCGGATATAGATGGTGTCGTTGCCGTTGGTCTGCTGGACGAAGACGTTGGGAACATAATTCTGCACGGCCTTGAAATCGGCGGCGGCGAAGTCGGCGATGCGTTCGCCGCTGACCACTTCCATCGAGATCGGCACGTCCTGAAGATTCTGGGCGCGCTTTTGCGCCGTGACGATGATCTCGTTGCCGGAGTCGGCGGCCTCGGCCGGGGCGGCCGCACTCTGCGCCATCGCCGGTGCCGTGCCCAGGGCGCTCAGCGCCGCGCCGGAAAGCAGAATCGAATGGAGAAACTTCATATAACACTCCCGCCTGGATGGTCGTTGAGGTTCCCGGGCGAAGGGCCGGGACCATCAATCTGATTGACCCTTAGTATACTAATGGTTTTATACTGTCCATAGTTTTGACAGAGAGGATGCAGCATGATTCAGCGAGACGGACGACAGGACGGGGCGCCGGTTCCGGCCGGGCTGGAAAGCCGCCACTTGTGCACGGTGGAGTTCGATGTGGGCGGCGGCATCATCGCGATCGGGGCGTCGCCCTTTGGCGATCAGCGTGTCGGCTATGTCACGGGCGGGCGCATCCTGGGACCGCGAATCAGGGGCGAAGTGCTGCCCGGCGGCGGCAATTGGCCGCGCTCGGGACGGCTCGGCGACGCGGCCGTGGGCACGTTCGACGCCCGCGCGGTATGGAAGACGGACGAGGGCGATCTCATCTATCTGACCTATACGGGGCGCAGCCTGATCCCCGACGCGGTCCGCGTGCTGTTCGCCGACCCGGCGAAGCCGCCGGTCGATCCGTCACGCTATTATCTGCGGGTCGCCGCCGTATTCGAAACCGCGAGCGAGACTTATGGCTGGCTGAACGGCGTGCTGGCGATCGGGGTGGGTGAAGTCACGAGTTTCGGCGTGCGGCACGTCTTTTACGAGATCGAGTGAGGGTGCCTCCCGTCATTGCGAGGAGCCGCAGGCGACGAAGCAATCTCCAGCCATCGGTGTCCAGCCTTTGTCGAGAGCTGGAGATTGCTTCGTCGCTGCGCTCCTCGCAATGACGGCTTTATTTGACCGCCCCCTACGCCGATTTCCGCCCCAGCCAGCGTTCCAGCACCTCGGCGCTGTCCTGCCCGACCGTCAGCGGGGCAGGGCGGCGCACGCGGCCCGGCGTGTCGGACAGCTTGGGGAAGACGCCCTGCATGGTGATCTGTCCCAGTTCCGCGTCCTCGACCGTCACCAGCGCCTCGCGCGCCGCGAAATGCGGATCGGCCATCATGTCCTCGGCGTCATAGATGCGCCCGGCGGGAACCCCGGCCGCGATCATCTTCGCCTCCAACTCGTTGACGGTGAGCGTCCGCGTCCATTCGCCGATCAGCGCGTCCAGCTCCTCCTGCCGCGCGCCGCGGGCGAGGTGCGTGGCATAGCGCTCGTCGCGCGCCAGCTCGGGCCGTCCCATCGCCTCCGCCAGCCGCGCGAACACGCCGTCCTGGTTGGCGCCGATCAGATATTCGCCGTCGCGGCACGGATAGACGTTGGACGGCGCGATGGCGGGCAGAACGGAACCCGTGCGCTGCCGCTTGACGCCGCTCGCCGAATAGTCGGCCACGGTCGATTCCATCACTTGCAGCACAGCCTCGTAAAGCGCCGAGTCGACGATCTGGCCTTGGCCCGTGCGCTCGCGATGGTGCAGCGCCGCCAGCGCGCCCATGCAGCCATAGGTCGCGGCCAGCGTGTCGCCGATCGACACGCCCATGCGCGCGGGCGGCCTGTCGGGATGGCCGACGATGCCGCGCCACCCGCCCATCGCCTCGCCGATGCCGCCGAAGCCCGCGCGCGACGCATAGGGACCGCTCTGCCCGTATCCCGACACGCGCACGACGATCAGCCCCGGGTTGGCGGCGCGCAGGGCCGCAGGGTCGAGGTTCCATTTTTCCAGTGTGCCGGGCCGGAAATTCTCGATCAATATGTCCGCCCTGGCGATCAGGTCGCGCGCCGTCTGCTGCCCCTCGGCGGAGCGCAGGTCGACCGCGACGGAATATTTGTTGCGCGCGATGACGCGCCACCAGCTTGGTTTGTCGCCCTGACCCCAGTGGCGCATCGGATCGCCCGTTTCCGGCGGTTCGAGCTTCACCACTTCGGCCCCCATGTCGCCGAGCAGTTGGCCGCAGAAGGGACCGGCGATCAACTGGCCCATCTCCACCACCCGAATGCCCGCCAGCGGTCCCGCATCGCCCTTCTGCCCTGTCATTCCATTTCCTTCCGGCCTAGAATCACGCCGCTCTTGTCATGGATCGGCGATCCTGAACAGCGGTTCGGGCTGGATATACTTAGAATACTATGCAATATTCAACAGGCGAAAGGCGCGGGTGATGGCGGATCGAAGCGTGGAGATGGTCGAGGTCGGGCCGCGCGACGGCTTGCAGAATGAATCGGCTGTCGTCGCGACCGCCGACAAGGCCGAACTGGTGCGCCGCGCGATCGCCTGGGGCGCGCGGCGGATCGAAGTGACGAGCTTCGTCAACCCGAAGAAAGTGCCGCAGCTTGCCGACGCCGAGCAATTGACGGCGCTGCTGCCCGAGCGTGATGACGTGACCTATATCGGACTGGTGCTCAACCGGCGCGGGGCGGAGCGGGCGCTGGCGACGGGGCGGATCGACGAACTGGGCGCGGTTTGCGTGACCAGCGACAGCTTCGGCATCCGCAACCAGGGGCAGGATTCGGACGAATCGCTTGCCGCCGCGATGGAGATCGTCGCGCTTGCCCGCAGTGCGGGGCGCACGGGGCAGATCACCATCGCCACGGCCTTTGGATGCCCGTTCGAGGGCGAAGTCGCCATCGCGCGCGTCGTCGAGATGGCGAAACGCGCCGCCGAGGCGGACCCGCGCGAGATCGGGCTGGCCGACACGATCGGCGTCGGCGTGCCGTCGCAGGTCGGCGAGATGGTCGGCCGCGTGCGCGAGGCGGTCGGAACGCTGCCGATCCGCGTCCATTTCCACAACACGCGCGGCAGCGGTCTCGCCAATGTCTGGGCCGCCGTGGCCGAAGGCGCGGCGACGGTCGACGCGTCGCTCGGCGGGCTGGGCGGTTGCCCCTTCGCGCCCGGCGCGGCGGGCAATGTCGCGACCGAGGACGCCGTCTATATGCTGGAGCGCGGCGGAATCGCGACGGGGCTGGCCTTGCCCGGCGTCGTCGCGGCCGCGCAATGGTTCACGGGCGTCATGGGACGGCCGCTGCCCGCGATGGTCAGCAAGGCGCCGCCCTTTCCGGCGCCGGATCGATGATGGATGATGGCGATGGATGACGGCAGGGCTGTTTCGCCTTTCTTATGCCGGTGGGTTGCGGTAGGGTGAGGAATTGTGACCGACTGTGCAACCTGTATCGTCCGTAATCGCGCGATTTGCGCGAGCCTGAATCCAGAGGAATTGGCCATTCTCGGTCAACTGGGCCGCCGTCAGCGCGTCAAGGCGGGGCATACGCTGCTCTGGGAAGGCGATGACGCCCCGGTCGTCGCCAATGTGCTGGAAGGCGTGCTGAAACTGGTCGTCGGCGCCTCTGACGGGCGCGAGCAGATCGTCGGCATCGTCTTTCCGTCCGACTTCATCGGCCGCCCGTTCGGCAAGGAAAGCCCGTACAGCGTCACGGCGATGACCGATGCCGAAGTGTGCATCTTCAACCGCAACAGCTTCGATGAATTCGCGAGCAGCCATCCCGATCTTCAGCAAAAGCTGCTGCGCCGCACGCTCGACGAACTCGACCGCGCGCGCCACTGGATGATGCTGCTCGGCCGCAAATCGGCGGCGGAGAAAGTCGCGTCCTTCCTGCTCGAAATGTCGGAGCGCCTGTCGGGGCAGGGATGCGACGGCGGCGTGCGCGGCGCGTTCGAGCTGCCTTTCGGCCGCCAGCAGATCGCCGACATCCTGGGGCTGACGATCGAGACGACGAGCCGCCAGCTCACGAAGATGCGCGCCGACGGCGTGCTCGACCTGCCGTCGCGGCGTGAGATCGTCATCACCGACCGCGCGGCGATGGAGACGATCGCGGGATAGCGGCCCCTTGCTTTCGCAAGGGACCGCCTGTCCGATCATCGTCAGAAGCGGAGACCGATGCCCGCGCTGACGACCCACGGGTCGAGCTTGTGCCGCGTTTTCAGCGCTTCGGTCTGACCGGCGTAGAAGGTCGCGGTCGTCCGCATGAAATAACGCTTGGCGTCGAGCGTGACCGACAGGCCGTTGTCGCCGACGGGCACGTCGATGCCCGCTTGCAGGGCCAGGCCGACCTTGTCGTTGATCTTCACGCGCGTCGCGCCGAGCGCGGCGGCGTCGCTGCCGACCTTTTCATCGATGAAGATGAAATAGCTGGGTCCGACGCCGACATAGGGGCGGATGCCGCCTTCCGCGCCGAGATGATATTTGATCGTCAGCGTCGCGGGAACGATATTGGCGTTGGAAACGAGCGCCGCGCCGGCCAGTGCCGCCGGGGCCGTCCCTTGGACGTCATGCTGCGTGACGCCGGCGATCGTCTCGATCGAGATCGCGTCGGTGACATAATATTCGATCGCGACGGTCGGGACGACATTGTCGTCGGCCTTGGTCTGCGTACCGGCGGGAAGCACGAGCGGACCTGTCGCATCCTTGAGCTTGCCGTCCGGCGCGACGAGCGTGGCGAGCAGCTTGGCGTTGACGTCGCCGGCCTTGGCGGCGGCCTGTCCCGGCACCGCGAGCGCGGCGGCGAGGGCGAGGAAAGGGAGAGTGCGGGTCGTCATATTTATCCTCCTTGGGTTGACGCAGCGCTCCTGCGACAGCGATCGCAGAATCGCATTGACAGCACGCAAATATTTCCTTGATCCAAATCAATGTTTCGCGCGGGCCATGCGCCCATGGCGCGCTCATCCATGCAGCCGGCCGGCTGCGTCCAACGGGGATTCGCGATTATGGACAGTCTGGTTTTCAAGGCAGGCGGCTGGCTCGCGCTGGCGCTGGTGGCGCTGCTCGCGGCGGCCGTGGCGGTCGATGCGCCCTTTGCGGTGCATATGCTGATCGCCGCCGCGGCGTGTCTCATCGCGCTTTGGGCGACCGTTTCCCGCGCCGATTACGGCGCGCTCGCGCGCGGTCTTCTGAAGATGCCGGCCGACGAGGGCGTCTATGACGACGATCCTATTCGCTGGGGCGTCATCGCCACGGTCTTCTGGGGTCTTGCGGGGCTTGCGGTCGGGCTGATCGTCGCCTTGCAGCTGGCGTTCCCCGCGCTGAACCTCAACCTTGAATATACCACTTTCGGGCGGCTGCGGCCGCTGCACACCTCGGCGGTGATCTTTGCCTTCGGCGGCAACGCGCTGATCGCCACCAGCTTTTACGTCGTGCAGCGCACCTGCCGCGCGCGGCTCGCCTTCCCGACGCTCGCGCGCTTCGTCTTCTGGGGCTATCAGCTTTTCATCGTGCTCGCGGCGACCGGCTATCTGATGGGCGTCACGCAGAGCAAGGAATATGCCGAGCCGGAATGGCACGTCGACCTGTGGCTGACGATCGTCTGGGTCGTCTATCTGGTCGTGTTCGTCGGCACGCTGGTGAAGCGCAAGGAGCCGCATATCTATGTGGCGAACTGGTTCTACCTCAGCTTCATCATCACCATCGCGATGCTGCACATCGTCAACAACCTCGCGATCCCCGTCAGCATCGTCGGGTCGAAGAGCTATATCGCCTTCGCCGGGGTGCAGGACGCGCTGACGCAGTGGTGGTACGGGCATAATGCGGTCGCCTTCTTCCTGACCGTGCCCTTCCTGGCGATGATGTATTATTTCGTGCCGAAGCAGGCCGAGCGGCCGATCTACAGCTATCGCCTGTCGATCCTGCACTTCTGGTCGCTGATCTTCCTCTACATCTGGGCGGGTCCGCACCATCTTCACTATACGGCGCTGCCCGACTGGGCGCAGACGCTGGGCATGGTCTTCTCGATCATCCTGTGGATGCCGAGCTGGGGCGGCATGATCAACGGCCTGATGACGCTGAACGGCGCATGGGACAAGATCCGCACCGACCCGATCATCCGCATGATGGTGATGGCGCTGGCCTTCTATGGCATGGCGACCTTCGAAGGACCGATGCTGTCGATCAAGGCCGTCAACAGCCTGTCGCACTATACCGACTGGACCATCGGCCACGTCCACGCGGGCGCGCTGGGGTGGAACGGCATGATTATCTTCGCCAGCGTCTATTATCTGGTGCCGCGCCTGTGGGGCAAGCAGCGCCTCTACAGCCTGCGCATGGTCAACTGGCACTTCTGGCTCGCGACCATCGGCATCGTCTTCTATGCCGCCGCCATGTGGGTCGCGGGCATCATGCAGGGGCTGATGTGGCGCGAATATGGGGCCGACGGCTATCTCGTCTACAGCTTCGTGGAGACGGTCGCGGCGATGCACCCGATGTATCTGATCCGCGCGGCGGGCGGCGCCCTCTATCTCGCGGGTTTCGTGATCATGATCGTCAACATCTGGGCGACGCTGGCCGGCAAGGTCCGCGAGGAAAAGCCGATGACCGAAACGCCCTACAACGCCGCGGCCGATCGCCCGATCGTTGCTCAGCCCGCCGAATAAGGAACCGGAAATGGCGAATGAACAAGTCGAAAAGCGTTTCAGCCACAAGAAGCTCGAACGCAATGTCACGGCGCTGGGCTTCTTTGCGCTGGTCGCCGTGGCCATCGGCGGCATCGTCGAGATCGCGCCGCTGTTCTGGATCGACAGCACGGTGGAGAAGGTCGAGGGGATGCGGCCCTATACGCCGCTCGAGCTGGCGGGACGCAACATCTATATCCGCGAGGGCTGCTATACCTGCCACAGCCAGATGATCCGCCCCTTCCGCGACGAAGTGGAGCGCTATGGCCACTACAGCCTGGCGGCAGAGAGCATGTACGACCATCCGTTCCAATGGGGTTCGAAGCGCACGGGACCCGATCTGGCGCGCGTCGGCGGCCGCTATTCGGACGAATGGCACCGCGCGCACCTGATCGATCCGCGCAGCGTGGTGCCCGAATCGATCATGCCGCCCTATGCCTTCCTGGCCGAGCGCGAGCTGAAGGTCGGGGACATGCAGGCCGACCTCAAGGCGCTCTATCGCCTGGGCGTGCCCTATACCAAGGCCGATATCGAGGCCGCGAACGACGACATCCGCGCGCAGGCCGATCCCGACGCGGGTGCGGGCGATCTCGCCACCCGCTATCCGAAGGCGCAGGTCCGCGATTTCGACGGCGACCCGACGCGGATCACGGAAATGGACGCGCTGATCGCTTATCTCCAGATGCTCGGCACGCTGGTCGACGTCGAAAAGGCGGCGCCGCAGGAGCAGGCGCATGTTCCCGCCGACGCCCCGGCCGTCCCGGCCGCGACGGGGAGCGCGCAATGACCTATGACGCAATGCGTCACTTTGCCGACAGCTGGGGGCTGCTGGGCATGACCATCCTCTTCCTCGCCTTCGTCGCCTGGCCGTTCCGCAAGGGCGCGCGGCGGCGCAACGAGGAAGCAGCGAACATGATCTTCAAGGAAGACGAACATGGCTGAGAACAAGCGCATCGACGAAGCCACCGGCACCAGCACGGTCGGCCACGAATGGGACGGTATCGAGGAACTCGACACGCCGATGCCGCGCTGGTGGCTGTGGACCTTCTATGCCACGATCGTCTGGGGGATCGGCTATGTGATCCTTTATCCGGCGTGGCCGCTGGTCAACAGCGCGACGGAAGGCGTGCTCAAATGGACGAGCCGCGGGCAGCTCGAACAGGAACTGGCCGCCGACGCCCAGCGCCGCGCGCCCGTCGTCAGCGCGATTGCCACGACGCCCGTCGCCAGCCTGCCGGGCAAGCCCGAACTGATGCAGGCGGCCGTGCAGGGCGGCGCCGCGGCCTTCCGCGTCCACTGCGTCCAATGCCACGGCGCGGGCGGTGCGGGCGTCCCGAACCTCTATCCCAGCCTGACCGACGACGACTGGCTGTGGGGCGGCGACCTCGACAGCATCGAATATACGATCACGCACGGCATCCGGAATCCCGACCATGGGGAAACGCACTTCAGCCTGATGCCCGCTTTTGGCCGCGACGGCATGCTGGATAGCGCGCAGGTCGCCGACGTCGTCAGCCATGTCCGCGTCATCAGCGGGCAGGAAAAGCCCAGCCGCGCCTCGACGCGCGGCGCGGAGCTGTATGAGGCGAACTGCGCGGTCTGCCACGGTCCAGCCGGCGAGGGCGGGCGCGAATTCGGCGCGCCGAAGCTGACCGACGCGATCTGGCTTTACGGCGGCGACCGCGCTAGCATCACCGCCATGGTCGACAACCCGCGCAACGGCGTGATGCCGCGCTGGGGCGGGCGGCTCGATCCCGTGACGATCAAGATGCTGGCGGCCTATGTCTATTCGCTGGGCGGCGGCGAAGCGCTTGCCCCCGCTTTGGCGGCGGCGGGCGAAGGGCAGGGAGCCGATGGCCAGCAGTGACGACAGCGCGGGCGGCGGTCATGCCTCTTTCTACGAGGCGCGGAAGGGCGTTTACCCCAAGGCGGTAGACGGCCCTTTCCGCCGTTTCAAATGGGCGATCATGGCGGTGACGCTGGCGATCTATTACGGCATGCCGTGGATTCGCTGGGACCGGGGTCCCTATGCGCCCGACCAGGCCGTGCTCGTCGATCTCGCCAACCGGCGTTTCTACATGTTCCAGATCGAGATCTGGCCGCATGAATTCTATTATGTCGCGGGCCTGCTGATCATGGCGGGCATCGGGCTGTTCCTCGTCACCAGCGCGGTCGGCCGCGCCTGGTGCGGCTATGCCTGTCCGCAGACGGTCTGGACCGACCTGTTCCAGCATGTCGACCGGCTGGTCGACGGCGACCGCAACGCGCAGGTCCGGCTCGCCAACGGGCCGTGGACCGCCGAGAAGGTCGCCAAGCGCGGCATCAAATATTTGATATATCTGACGATCGCCTTCTGGACCGGCGGCGCGTGGATCATGTATTTCGCCGACGCCCCGACGCTGACGGTCGATTTCTGGACGGGGCAGGCGGCGCCCGTCGCCTATGCCACCGTCGCGGTGCTGACGGCGACGACCTTCATCCTCGGCGGCTTCATGCGCGAACAGGTGTGCATCTATATGTGCCCGTGGCCGCGCATCCAGACCGCGATGATGGACGAAAAGTCGCTGCTCGTCACCTATAAGGACTGGCGCGGCGAACCGCGCGGCAGCGTCAAGAAGGCGCAGGCCCATCCCGGCGCGTTCGGCGACTGCATCGACTGCAACCAGTGCGTCGCGGTCTGCCCGACCGGCATCGACATCCGCGAAGGGCCGCAGATCGGCTGTATCACTTGCGCGCTGTGCATCGACGCCTGCGACGGCGTGATGAAGCAGGTCGGACGCCCGCGCGGGCTGATCGACTATTGCACGCTCGACGATGCCGCCGTCGAAAAGACCGGCGGCGCGGCCAAGCCCGTCCTCAAGACGATCTTTCGCCCCCGCACGCTGATCTATTTCGCCATCTGGGGCGCGATCGGGCTGGCGATGCTCTTTTCGCTGGGGCAGCGCACGCGGCTCGACATCGCCGTGCAGCATGAGCGCAGCCCGCTCTATGTCCAGCTGTCCGACGGCCATGTCCGCAACAATTACACGATGAAGCTGCGCAACATGGAAACGCGCCCGCGTCCTGTCGAAATCCGCGTCAGCGGTCTCGACGGCGCGCAATTGTGGACGGACCGGGGATCGCGCGAGACGGCGGCGCAGCGCCTGACGATGACGCTGGCGCCCGACAGCGTGACCAGCGTGAAGCTGTTCATCGCGGCGCCCGGCAAGGGACCGGCGCGGCAGGACTTCACGATCGAGACGCGCGGTCTCGACGGCGATCCGCGCGCCGACAGCGACACGATCCAGTTCGACAGGCCGGAGACCGGGCAATGACCAGCAAGAATGGACCGAAGCTCTTTACCGGACGGCATATGGCGGCGATCCTGATCACCTTCTTTGGCGTGGTCATCGTCGTCAACCTCGTCATGGCGCGCTTTGCCCTGTCGACGTTCGGCGGCACGGTGGTCGACAACAGCTATGTCGCCAGCCAGCATTATAATGAATGGCTCCAGCGGGCCGGAGCGCAGGACCGGCTGGGCTGGGACATGTCGCTGCGCGTCGGGGACGACCGCCGCGCGCTGCTGTCGGTCCGCAAGGACGGCAAGCAACTGGACGGGCTGACGGTCGTGGCGACGCTCGCGCACCCGCTGGGCGGTGCGGAGCCGCGCGCGGTGCGCTTCGTGCCGGGCGCGGACGGCGTGCTGCGCTCGGTCGAGGCGCTGCCGTCCGGCCGCTGGCGGATGGACCTGTCGATCCGCCGCGCCGCCGACGAGGCGCGCTATCGCGTCGACGTGCAATGAGCGTGGACACGGCCCACGCCCGGCTGGTCGAGCGCGACTTCGCTGTGCCCGACATGCGCTGCGCCGGCTGCATCGCCAAGCTGGAGCAGGGTCTGATCCGCGACAGCCGCATCGTCAGCGCGCGCGTCAACTTCACGGAAAAGCGCGTGCATATCGCGTGCGCCGCCGATGCGGAGACGCCCGAACTGATCGACGCCTTCTCGCTGCTGGGGTTCGAGGCGCATCCGATCGGCGACGGTTCCCCCGAAACCGACGCGGCGGCGGCGAGCAGCCGCGAACTGCTGCGCGCCGTCGCCGTCTCCGGCTTTGCCATGATGAACATCATGCTGCTGTCGGTGGCGGTCTGGTCGGGCGCGGAAGGCGTGACGCGCGACCTGTTCCACTGGCTGTCGGCGATGATCGCGCTGCCGACCGTCGCCTATGCCGGGCGACCCTTCTTCCGCTCCGCGTGGCGCGCGCTGCGCCATGGCGGAACCAACATGGACGTGCCGATCAGCATCGGCGTGCTCATCACCACGGCGCTCAGCCTGTTCGAGACGGCGATCAGCGGCCCGCACGCCTATTTCGACGGCGTCACCATGCTGCTGTTCTTCCTGCTATGCGGCCGCTGGCTCGACAGCGTGATGCGCGACCGCGCGCGCGGCGGCGTCACGGCGCTGCTGCGCAACATGGGCGCGGGGGCGATGGTCCTCGATGACAAGGGCGCCAGCCGCTGGGTCGAGGCGGCGGAATTGCAGCCCGGCATGGTGATGCTGGTCGCGGCGGGCGAGCGGCTGGCGGCGGACGGCCTGATCGTCGGCGGCGACAGCCATATCGACCTGTCGCTGCTGACGGGCGAAAGCGCGCCCGTTGCCGTGCATGTCGACGACCGTGTCCATGCCGGAACGCTCAATCTCGATGCGCCGGTCCGCGTCAAGGTGACGGCGGCGGGCGCCGACACCGCCATCGCCGACATCGCGCGGCTGATGGGGGAGGCGGCGCAGGGCAAGTCGCGCTATGTCCGCATCGCCGACCGCGCGGCGCGCTGGTACGCCCCGGCGGTCCACGCGCTGGCGCTGATCGCTTTCGCGGGCTGGATGGCGGTCGGCGCGGGCTGGCACCACAGCCTGCTGATCGCCGTCGCCGTGCTGATCATAACCTGCCCCTGCGCGCTGGGGCTGGCGGTTCCTGCGGCGCAGATCGTCGCGGCGGGCGCCTTGATGCGCGTCGGCGTGCTGATCAAGGACGGCTCCGCGCTCGAACGCCTGGCCGA
>PHEM01000031.1 GCA_002842935.1 Alphaproteobacteria bacterium HGW-Alphaproteobacteria-13
GGGGCAGCAGCGGCCGCACGAGAAGCGGCGACTCTATCATGCCAAGAAAAATGCAAGCTGATGTCGAAACGCCAACCGGTCCGCTGACGCCGAACATTTTTCCGAACAGCCAGGCCGAACTGCGCACGATCCAGCGCAGCGGGCCCCAGTGCCAAAGAAGAGCCGCAAGCGCGCTGACGAGCAGGACGGCCGGGATGACCTGGAGAGCGAAAATGAATGTGGATGCCTGCGGATTGGTCTTGAGGAAAGGCTGGTTTCCGCCGCCCAGATAGCCGAAGACGAACATCGCGCCGCTTTCCGCAGAGCGCTGCAGATTATCGACGCCGTGCGCGATGCCGCCGAGCGCATCGACCACGGCAGGCACCTCGGTCAGAAACAGCGCAATCAGAATTTGCGCAATTAGCCCGCCGACAATGGCCCGGTAGTGGATTGCCGGACGGTTTTCCGAGATTGCCCATGCGATGCTGAGAAAGACCAGCAGGCCCAGCAGGCCCCTCAAGAAGTCGAGGTATGGCATAGATTTTGGCCCCATCCCGCTCTGGACGATATGCATCCAGGCGGCTTAGTGAAACGTTTCATATTATGCATAATCGAGAATATCAAGCATTATCGCCAAGGTCGCCAAATTGTTACACCGCTTCGATTTCGGCCTTCCTGGGCATGGCGTTCGCCGCGCCTTTTCGTTGCACTGCAAGCGAAGCAGCCTTGTTGGCGCACCGGACGGCGTCGATGATCGGCAATCCTGCCGCTATGCTGGCGGCGAGGACTCCGCAGAAGCAATCGCCAGCTCCAGTTGTATCGACCACGATTACCGAATGGGCGGGCAGACGGAGCGAAGACGTCATATCGACGATCTGCGTCCCAGCGGCCCCGAGCGTGACAACGATTGTCTGATCGATCCGCTGGATAATTTTGCGCGCGGCGTCGGTGATCGACTCGGCGTCTTCCGCGCTGCAAGGCGTCTCGCTGAACTGCGACAACTCATGCTCGTTCACGATGAGGATATCAGCGAATGTGAGGATCCCGGACGCCGCGGGGACGGCAGGGGCCGCGTTGAGGATCGTCGTGCCGCCGGCTCGGTGCCCCTCATCCAGAAATGCCCCAACGGCACCGATGTCGATTTCCAGTTGTGACAGGTAGACGTGCGGAGCGGCGTTCCTCGCCAATTCTAGCGGTGGGTTGCTTGCCTGTATGTTCGCGCCGCTTGCTACGACGATCGAGTTTTCGCCGGATCGATCGACGACGATATGGGCGAGACCGGTCGCCGCGTCCGCCAGTTCAGCGACTCCATCGGTATCGATGCCTTCGCTTTGCAGAAAGGAGAGGAGTGTCGCGCCATTGGGGTCGGCCCCCACCGCGCCGGCCAATTTTACGTCTGCCCCCGCGCGCCGCGCCGCAACCGCCTGGTTCAGCCCCTTTCCGCCGGGTCCGCTAACGACACTGGAGCAAAGGACGGTTTCCCCTGGCCTGGGCGGTGCTTCGCATGAAAAGGAAACGTCCAGATTCAGGCTTCCCAATATTTCGACGGCCACGGAATTCCCTTTCCCTAAACGTTTCATTTTGATTCACTGGATATAGGCGACGCTTTGGGATAACAACGCTAAAAGTGGATGCGATGCAGGAGAGGCGAGGTTTGGCGAGAAAACGGATCACCCTCAAAGACGTGGCAAAATCCGCAGGGGTGTCGCTTGCCAGTGCCTCCTACGCCATCAACAAGACTGGCTCGCTTAGCGAGGATACGCGCGCGCATGTGCTGAAAGTGGCGGAAGAGCTGGGCTATCGGCAAAACCTCGCCGCGCGCGCGGCCCGAACGGGGCGCACGGGAGCGATCGGCTTCGTCGTGCCCGACATGACCAATCCGTTTTTTCCGAGCCTTGCCCAGTCCATCGTGCAGCGTGCCCGGCAGAATGGTTATAGCGTCTTCGTAACCGATACCGAAGGCGACCAGGCTCAGGAAGAAGAGGTCATTCGGCAGCTCGTCGATCGCGGAGTCGATGGGATTGTCTGGTTCCCGATCAAGGATGAGAACAGTATCGAAAGTATCGCGGGCGACTTGCCAATCATCGTCATCGATCGAACCGTGAACGGATTCGAGTGCATCCAGGCAGATTATGCGCAAGGCGGCCAGTTGGCAGCCAACTATCTTCTTGCATCGGGACACGATCGGATCGGAGTGATCGCCGGTCCCATGGACGTTCGCAGTATGCGCGAGCGATGCGGGGCGGCGATCGAGGCGATCAATCGCGCGAGCGCGCTTGCTTATTCGGTGGAGAATGCCTTTTCAACCGAACTCAGCGGGGACGTCGCGAGCGCGATCGAGAGCCGGGCCGCCACCGCTGTTTTTTGCGGCTCGGACCTGATTGCAGTCGGGGTCATGGGGCACGCGCGTAAGCTGGGAATTGCAATTCCGGACGAATTAGCCGTCGTTGGCTTCGATGATATACCGTGGGCTGAATATTGCACGCCGGCCCTGACGACGATCGAACTGCCGGTTGATGAAATGGCGTCGGAAGCCGTCGATGCCCTCCTGCGCAAGCTCGATGGTGAAAATGAGAGTAATCGGCGCGTCGTTTTCGGCGTCTGCTTGATCGAGCGGGAATCGGCGCCCCCCAGAAAATAGGCGCTGCGGCACCCCGTCGCATCAGAGCGTTTGACATCTCTAGTGAAACGTTTCATTAAGATGGCGGGAGGCATGTCATGGCTGTTGAAAACGCAAGCTCTCGCGTGTGGATGAGATGGTGCCTGGCAGGCATACTTGCCGCTTCGCCGATCAGCGCCATGCCGTTGCTAGCATATGAAGGCGCGCGCGCGCCTGCTGCGCCGGTCGCGATCCGCGAAACGGCCGATCTCTCCGACGCCTTCAAGGCGGCGGGCGAGGAGGCGACTCCGCAAGGACCGGTGCTCCTGATCCTCGATATCGACAACACCCTGCTGACAATGCCCCAATATCTCGGCGGGGACCGCTGGTTCAATCATCACGCCGCCGCGATCGCGGCGCGGACAGATCCCGATTTCTCAAGTCTCGGTGAATTGATCGCCGTTCAGACGATGCTGTTCGGGGTTGCCTCGATGCAAGCCACCGAGCCTGATATTCCGGCCATGCTTGCCGACGCGAGGCGCCAGAATATAGATATTTTTCTGCTTAGCGCGCGCGGGCCGGAGCTTTTCGATGCCACTCGTCGCGAACTCGATCGCAACGGACTTGAGGTCGAAGCTCCTTACGCTTGTTCCTTCTTCCTGTGTACCGAAGATGGCGTCTATCGAGACGGCGAGATTCGAGCTGCCCTCGCGGCAATCGGCGAAGAGCCGTCGCGTTCCCTCTATCGCAACATCCTGATCCGGGATGGAATGATGCTCGCTGCCGGGCAGGACAAGGGGGTGATGTTGAAGCTGTTGATGGGGGCCATTGGCGGGCGGCGATACACTCATGTTGTAGTGGCAGACGATGGACGGAAGAACATCGATGACATTGCCGCCAGCCATAATCCTGTCCCCATCACTCTCTTTCATTACCGCCGGATCGACCCGTCGGTCTCGGATGCGGAAGATCGGGCTGCGCGCGGCGAGCTTGCTACTTTGACCGCAGCCCTTTGCTCCGCGATGCAGTCAGCGTTGTGCCGCAAGCCGGTGCTGCCGGACGGTGCCGGTAAATGACGCCGAAGAAGATTATCGTGTCGGGCTATGCGACGCTCGATTATGTCGTGCAACTGGACGCTCCTTTCCATGGGACGGGCACAGCGACAGGAGAGCTAGGCGTCTCCGAAGCATGGCCCCGCGCCGGGGGGGCGGCTCTCTATGCGTCGCGGCGGATCGCGGCAGTAGGGCACCGAGCGTTCCCATTGACGTGGATTGGCGACGATGGCGATGGCGGTCACTATCTGCGCGCCTGCCAGCGCTCACAGATATGCTGTGACGCGATCGACCAAATCCGCGGGGGAAAAACGCCGCGCTGCATCCTGATATACCGGCCCGATGGCGACTATGGATGTCTGCTCGATACCGGATTTCAAGGGAGCGAAAGCCTGTCGTCGGCGCAGGCGAAAATTGTCGCCGCCGCCGATCATCTCAGCATTGCGGCCGGGCCGCCCGCGGCGACGACCGCTCTGCTGGAAACTTATCCTCCGGATGCCGACCTGAGCTGGATCGCGAAGCTCGATTCCCTGTCGTTTCCAGAGCCGTTGCGTGCAGCGCTCGCTCGCCGCGCGCGGTTGGTTTTCTGCAACGCAAGCGAACGCGAATTCATCGAGGCGGCGCGTGACTGCGATCGTCCGGATGGGCAGAT
This sequence comes from Alphaproteobacteria bacterium HGW-Alphaproteobacteria-13, assembly GCA_002842935.1. Classification (GTDB taxonomy): domain Bacteria; phylum Pseudomonadota; class Alphaproteobacteria; order Sphingomonadales; family Sphingomonadaceae; genus Sphingopyxis. The sequence continues at coordinate 4,283 of PHEM01000031.1, forward strand.
CATTATCGAAACGCTGGGCAGTGCCGGCGTGCTCGTCGATTGTAGCGATGGTCGCAGAGTCATCCCGACCACTGCGCTGACAACATATGATACGACCGGGGCAGGCGACACGCTCGCGGGTGAAACTATTGCGCGCAATTTGGCCGGAGGGGTCTCAATCGAGGCCGCTGTCGAGTTCGGCATGGCTGCGGCCGGGAATCTGCTCGCCAGCCGCATTCCAGTCAGCGAGTGATATGACCAGGTTGCAGTTTCCCTGTGCGGTGTCGGACCCGGCGCGGGCTGCTCAGTCTCCATTTGCCTCCAGGAGAAGCCGATGACCCGCTATGACACTCTGATCTCGGCTATGCCGAAAGCCGAGCTGCACCTGCATATCGAGGGGAGTCTTGAGCCGGAACTCATGTTTGCGCTTGCGAAACGCAACAAGGCAGACATTCCATTCCGCACCGTCGAGGAGGTGCACGCTGCTTATCGTTTTTCGCGCCTGCAGGACTTTCTCGATATCTATTATGCGGGTGCTGGCGTGCTCCAGACCGAAGAGGATTTTCGCGATCTGGCAGTCGCCTATTTCGAACGTGCCGATGCTGACAATGTCCGCCATGCAGAGATTTTCTTCGACCCGCAGACCCACACCGCACGTGGTATTCCGTTCGGCGTGGTCGCTAGCGGGCTGCTTGCCGGCATGCAGGAAGCCCGCGACCGCTTTGATTTGACCTCGGACCTGATCCTTTGCTTCCTGCGTCATCTCGACGAAGAAGCGGCCTTGGCCACGCTTGCGGATGCCGAACCATGGCTCGACCGAATTATCGGCGTCGGCCTCGATTCTTCAGAGGTTGGGCACCCGCCATCGAAATTTGCCAATGTCTTTGCCCGCGCGGGCCTGATGGGATTGAAGCGGGTCGCGCATGCCGGCGAAGAAGGGCCACCTGAATATGTGGTCGAGGCACTCGACCGGCTCCAGGTCGATCGTCTCGACCACGGCAATAGGAGTCTTGAAGACAAGACTTTGACAGCTAGGTTGGCCCGGACGGGCATGGCGCTGACGGTCTGCCCGCTGTCCAATCTCAAGCTATGTGTCGTCTCCGAAATGGCAGAGCATCCTGTGCCGAGGATGCTTCGCCAAGGCCTGCGCGTGACGGTCAATTCCGACGATCCGGCCTATTTCGGGGGCTATGTGAACGACAACTATCGGGCGCTGGCGGCTGCCGGTCTTGTCGATCGGGACGATCTTCTCCTTCTCGCTCGCAACAGCTTCCTCGGTTCATTTCTCGGCGATGCGGAGGTCGCGGCGCATCTGGCGGTCCTCGATGCCGTCGCGAGGGAGCACGCCGCATGAAGCGTCTTCGTTCCAAGTTCGACGGGGTCGCAAAGGCTCTGTCTCCCGCGGAGCAAGGCGGCTGACCATTCTGCCGATGCTTCTGCTCATTCGGATTCAATTGATCGCTGTGCGATCATCGCTTGGCTCGTTGCCGCGTAACCTTTGGAGGCATAATCCATGAAATTCTTCGCCGACACCGCCGAAATCGCCGACATTCAGGAACTCGCCGCGACCGGCCTGCTCGATGGCGTCACGACCAACCCGTCGCTGATTGTCAAGTCGGGTCGCGACTTCAAGGAGGTGACGAAGGAAATCTGCGCCCTCGTCGATGGCCCGGTGTCGGCCGAGGTCGTCGCACTCGACCATGCAACGATGATGAAGGAGGCCGAAATCCTCCGCAAGATCGCCGACAATGTCTGCATCAAGGTGCCGCTCACGATCGACGGGCTCAAGACCTGCAAGGCGCTGACCGGCGACGGCACGATGGTGAACGTCACCCTCTGCTTCTCGGCGACGCAGGCGCTGCTCGCGGCAAAGGCGGGGGCGACCTTCGTCTCGCCTTTCGTCGGCCGCCACGACGACAACGGCTTCGACGGCATGCAGCTCATCGCCGACATCCGGCTGATCTACGACAATTATGCCTATGACACCGAAATCCTCGTCGCGAGCGTGCGCCACGGCATCCACGTCCTCGAAGCCGCGAAGATCGGCGCCGACGTGATGACCGCGCCGCCGTCGGTCATCAAGGGGCTGTTCAAGCATGTCCTGACCGAAAAGGGCATCGAAGGCTTCCTCGCCGACTGGGCGAAGACCGGGCAGTCGATCTGACCCGCCCGCGCCCGTTCATCGACATCGCAGGATTGATCAATGCTTTCGAACGACACTCAGCTTCTCGCCAATGCCGTACGCGTGCTTTCGATGGACGCTGTCGAAGCCGCGCAGTCGGGGCATCCGGGGATGCCCATGGGCATGGCCGACGTTGCGACCATCCTGTTCGGCGAATTTTTGAAATTCGATCCTTCCGACCCGGCCTGGGCTGATCGCGACCGTTTCGTTCTGTCCGCTGGTCACGGCTCGATGCTGATCTACAGCCTGCTTTATTTGACCGGCTATGCCCGCCCGACGCTGAACGACATTCGCAATTTCCGTAAGTTCGGAAGTCCTTGCGCCGGTCACCCCGAGAATTTTGAACTCCCTGGGGTGGAATGTACGACCGGTCCGCTCGGTCAGGGCCTCGCCATGGCGGTCGGTATGGCAATTGCCGAGCGACACCTCAATGCCATCTATGGCGATAATCTCGTCGACCATCGGACATGGGTGATGGCAGGCGACGGCTGTCTGATGGAAGGTATCAACCATGAGGCGATTGGATTGGCAGGCCACCTTCGACTGAGCCGCTTTACGGTGCTTTGGGATGATAACCGGATCACGATCGATGGCGGAACCAAGTTGTCGACCAGCGAGGATATTCCCGCGCGTTATCGCGCGACGGGATGGCATGTCGTCGAATGCGACGGGCATAACGCGGCAAGTATCCGGTCGGCCCTTCGCGCAGCCGTAGAGGAAACGGAAAAGCCGACACTGGTTCGCTGTCGCACGATCATTGGCAAGGGAGCGCCCTGCAAGGCGGGAACCCACAAGGTTCATGGCTCTCCACTGGGAAAGGATGAAATTGCGGCGACGCGAGCAGCTCTTGATTGGCAATGGCCGGAATTCACGATCCCTGACGAGGTCAAGACCGCTTGGGAAAATATCGGACGTGCGGCCGCCGCAAGGCGTTCCGAATGGCGCGCCCGACTCGCCGCCAGCGATGCGCGATCGGCGTTTCTCGCGAACATGGATGGAGCAATCGATGTCGGCGAGGCCTTCGAGGCGGCACTGGGCGGTTTTGACGGCAAATTTGGCCCGCGAGCTACGCGAAAATCTTCAGAGCTTGCGCTGGAGGGACTCACGCAGCGCTATCCGGCCGTGGTCGGCGGTTCGGCTGATCTGACGCCTTCCAACAACACCCAGACCAGGGCGACTGGAAAGGCGATGGTCGCCGGCGACTTTTCCGGACGATATATCCACTATGGTATTCGGGAATTCGGCATGAGCGCCGCGATGAATGGCATGGCACTCCATGGCGGGATCATTCCCTATGGCGGAACCTTTCTGATCTTCTCGGACTATGCGCGCGCCGCGATCCGACTCTCCGCCCTTCAGGCCGCGCGCGTAGTCTATGTCATGACCCACGATTCCATCGGACTCGGCGAGGATGGGCCGACGCATCAGCCGATCGAGCACGTCATGAGCCTGCGCGCCATGCCCGGCATCGAGGTCTGGCGGCCTTGCGATGCCATTGAAACGGCGGAAGCCTGGGCGCTCGCGCTGGCACGACGCGATGGTCCGTCACTCCTCGCGCTAAGCAGGCAGAATTTGCCTGCCTTGCGCGAGCCGGGTGGAGAGATGCTGTCGGCAAGAGGGGCCTATATGCTGCGACCCGCCGGCGCTGAGCGAAAGGTCCAACTGCTCGCCACCGGCTCCGAGGTTGGCCTCGCCGTCCAGGTGGCGGATTTGCTCGAAGCTCGGAACACTGGAGCCGACGTAATATCGATGCCCTGCTGGGAGCGTTTCGATGCCCAGGATGCAGGCTATCGGGCCGACCTCCTTCCGTCGGGGCTGAGGCGCGTCTCGATCGAAGCCGGCGTTACCCTCGGCTGGCAGAAATATATCGGATCGGACGGGCTCGCGTTCGGTATCGACAGCTTCGGCGCGTCCGGACCCATTGACGATCTCTTCGATCATTTCGGATTGAATGCCGAAGACATCGCCGTGAAAGTGGTCAAGGAATTTAACTTGGCACGGTATTGCTGAAATATACAAGCGCAATGTCGTAAAGTTAACCGTAGCGCTCGCCGACCTTGAAGCGCGGCCCGTTCGCGGTTGTGAAATATCTTCGTATACGCGGACAACAGGTCGGCGAACTCGATTCCATAGTTTTGTATCAATCATGCTGCCTTGCTGTGCTGATTCTAATGGAGCACTTTACTGGTGCCTTAGTCTTGCGGGCATCGCGCTCACAGGCGTTGATAGCCTCGCGGTTCTCTCGTCTCATTTCGATCGCTGCGACGATCGTTTGCCATGCCTCAGGACTGTCGGCCTGCATCAGCCGGGTTCCGGCGTCCCATAGGGTCGGCCCACGAACGGTGCGCGCGGCGATGCGTTCCGGCAGGTGCCAGCTTGTCGGTAGGGTGCGCGCGACAAAGCCCGGAAGCACCGACCACAGGAGGCACCCGGCAAGCAAGCCGCCGCCGACGTACCACCAACGAAGCCGTTTTTGCTCGTAGATGGAGTTGGCCGTGCCGATGATCGCCCGCAGATCGCGGATGGCCTCGCCACGCTCCCGCTTCGCAGCCACAATCAAGACCTCGTCGTCCCGCCGCGCTCGCGCCGCCGCCGTCGTCATTCGCGCCTCGAAGTCCTCCGGGGTAATCTGCATGGCGGGCTTGCGCTCGATAGCGACAAGCTGGTTCGCCATCTCGCCCAGCGTCTTGCTGTAATCTGGAATGTCGATTTCGGCTTTCTCGGTTGCCAGATGCTCGACCGCGCGGCGCATCATCGCCATTTCGCCTTCGAGGCGCGTGAACGCCCGCGTCGCCGGATCGGGTTCGGGATCGTCATAAGGCAGTCGGGGTAATTGTCGTTCGTCGGCCATGTCTTCCTCCTATCGACTCATGCCAAGGCTCTTTCCGTGATCGAACGGCACCGAGTCCGCGAGATCGCGCGCCACGCTGCGGCCTATCGCCGCATCAATGCCCAACTCCCGAGTGCGTCCGCGCAGCAGCGATTCGACCTGCGCGTCGCGTTCGAGGCTTTTCGCCATGCCCGCCATTTCCTGCCCGGCGCGCTTCGCGCCCCGGAAATCGCCGTCGCGACGCAAGTCGTCGTGCGCCTGCCGGAGCTGCTTCCAGCCCTCGACAAAGCGGTCGGCGCGCTGGAACGGATCGGCGCGCAGTTCCGCTTCCTTGTTCATCGCGTGCGCCGCAGCCTGGCCGCGCCCCTCCGCGGCCTCGTGGATAAGCTCCGGCTGGCGCTGGAGGGCGTTCTGCAAGTCGGTGGAGGCATCGGGCCGGATCGCGTCCAGCGCTTCTCCTGCGCGATTCAAGGCGTCATGCTGGTGGGGCAGCACCGGCAAGCCCTGATCCCGCATCCGGGCGACCTCGTTGACAGCGCGCGCATAGCGTTCGACGGCGCGGCGCTGGCCGGTGGCATGGGAGGGCTGGGCCTGCGCCTGCTCGCGTGTCCGTTCCGGTGGACGGAAGCCCGCGAACATGCCCTGCTCGCGCGGCTGGCCCGGCAGCGAGAGGCGCAACCCGTCGAAGATCCCGCGCGCCCTCTCCGCTACATTGTGGGCGATGTCCGCGACACGTTCGCCGAATGTGATCCCGCGCCGTACGGAAAAGGCGCGCACCGGATCGGCCTCGCGATAGTCGCTCGCCATATCCTTCGCACCGTCGCGCGACAGGGCGCGTATCAGCTTATCCTGATTGGCAAAATCGGAGCGCGCATAATAGACATCGACTTGCTGGCGATGCCGCGACAGTCCGACGTAAGCGAGGTGGCTGTTACCCCCCGGCGTCGCCAGCATCTGCACCCGGTCCACCGTCATGCCCTGCGCCTTGTGGATCGTGGCGGCATAGCCATGATCGACATGGGCATAATCTTTGGTGTCGAACGCGACGCGGCGCCCATCATCGGTGCGGACGGTCATGCCCTGCTGATTGACCTGCTCGACGGTGCCGAGCGTGCCGTTCTTGACCTCAAGGCCGCGCTCGTTGCGCAGGAACATGATGCGGTCGCCGGACGCAAAATCCCGGCCGCCGCGTTCGGTTTTCACGCGCTCATCATCGCCAAGCTCGCCCCCCGCGCGCATCCGGTCGCGGGCCGCTTCGTTGAGTTCACGCACCTCGGCATTGGTGTGCGTGAGAATGATCCGGCTGGCATCAGGGTTCGCCTGCCGGTCGCGGTCCCACTGCTCGACAAGATCGCTCCGGGCCTGTTCGCGCGTCTCAGCGGTGTGGACCATGCCGCGCTCGGCGTAGGCGCTGATCGCCTCGCCGGTTCGGCCGGTAGCAAGATGCCGGGTAGCGTCCTGCTGCCAGCCTTCATGCTGGCGGCGGACCTCCGTAATCTCGACGCCGCCATGGTGTTCTTGGATCGCGCGGAACGCCGCGCCCGCCTCGATCGCCTGCAACTGCTGTGGGTCGCCTACCAGCACAACCTTGGCGCCGACGTCGGCGGCATGAGACAGCACGCGCTCCATCTGGCGCGTGCCGACCATGCCCGCCTCGTCGATGACGAGCACGTCGCGAGCGGTGAGCATATCGCGGCCCTGCGACCAGCCATGTTCCATGCTGGCGATGGTCCACGACGCGATGCCCGAACCATTCTCCAACCCCTCCGCCGCGATGCCCGACAGCGCCGTGCCGCGCACCTCATATCCCGCGCGCTCCCACGCCTCCCGCGCCACGCCCAGCATCGCGCTCTTGCCGGTCCCGGCATAACCGACGACGACGCTCAAATCCCTGCCATCGGTCGCATGGTCGAACGCTGCGCGCTGCTCGCCCGACAGGTCCAGCCCACGCGCCGCCGCCGCGCGAAGCGCGCCCTCCCGGTCGCTCTCGTTGACGCGATGACGTTCGCGCTCGGCCATCAACTCGCTGACGCGCTGCAATCGCTGTTCGGTGTCGATCATGTCGCGCGATGTGAACCGGTCTTCGCCGCGCCCGTCCTTGCCGAGTTCGATCAAATCCGGCGATGTGCGAACGGCGCTCATCGCCCGGTCGTATTGGTCCTTGCCGTCGCTATGCCGGTGGACAAACATCGCGAGATCGCGATTGGTGAACGTCGCCTGATGGTGGGTGATCGCATCGAGCGCGACGCGCGGCTCGGCAATGATGCGTTCGCCGTTGCGCTGCGCGACGGCGCGGTGATCCTCGATCCGCTCGGATTCCAGTCCGCGCGCACCCATGCGCGCCGCTGCGGGGCCGATCTTATCTTGCGGCTCAAGGTCGATGCCCTGCGCTTCCAAGGATCGGTGGTCTATACGGGCGTCAATGTCGAGTTCGGCAAGGCGCGTGTTGACATGATCGGCCCAGCGCTCACGCCATTGCTCGACAAGCTCGGTCCTGTTCCAGTCGCGAACCTTCTGCCCGAAGCCTTCTTCGCCCACCTCACGCATGGTGAGCATAACATGGGCATGGGGTTTGGGCTGGCCGTCCGCGCCGGTGTCCCAATGCACATTGAGGTCAGCGATCATTCCGCGATCAACAAATTCGGTAGTCACGAAGTCGCGGGCAAGCTCGATGCCATCGGCCTTGTTCATCTCGCGCGGAATGGAAAATTCCACCTCGCGGGCGAGCTGCGCATCCTTGCGTTTCTCGAATGCCTCGACGTCATTCCAGAGGCGTTCGCGGTCGCGCCACTGTTCGGGCGCGCCTTCGGGCAACATGATTTCGCTATGCTCGACGCCGGACTTGGCGCGAAAATCATGGTCACGGTCGAGCCGTTCATCGTGCAGCCGCTCGCCCGCACGATAGGCGGCTGCGGCAACGGCGCTGCGCCCGGCAGCGCGCCCGATGACTTTCGCGGAGAAGTGAAAGATTGCCATGACGGCAATCCATCTACACTTCGAAAGCCACGTCGGCACGACGTATAAGCGCGCCCTCCTCGAATAAATTCTCGGCAGGGACTAGGCGGTGTCAGACTGTCCCGGCGACTCTGCTGCGCTGGCGTCGCGCTTCTTCTATCATGGCTGCATCGTCACTCAATGGAGACTTGCGATGCGTAAGCCACGGGATTTTGATTCGGAGCTGAAGGCGCTCGCCGACAAGGCGAAGGCCATCAAGGAACGCCGAGTTCGCCAACTCGGCGAACTCGTCATTGCAACGGGTGCCGATGCGCTCGATGCCGACATGCTTGCCGGCGCATTGCTCGGCGCTGCGACAACGAAAGATGCCGGCATCAAGGAGGGCTGGCGCAAGGCGGGCGCTGCATTCTTTCAGCGTAGCTCACGCCAACCTGTGCCGCGACCTGACCACCAGCCGGAGGGCACTCTACCGCTCGACGGCAGCGCGGCATCGCGTTGAGGCACGGAAGGCTCGGACCGACATGCGCGAATGGGTCGTGAAGCGCCGCGAGCGCACCAAGCAACTGATCGAATTGGGCGGGCTCGTCGTGAAGGCCGGACTCGTCGATCTGACCTGCGACGATCGCGCTACCCTCTACGGCGCGTTCCTCGCGGTCGCGGACAAGCTCAGCGGCGAAGATCGCGATTACGCGCTGGTCCGCTGGCACCGCAAGGGCAAGCGTGCATTCGATGCCGAACAGGAAGCCACGCGCGGCGAACGCGCTTCGCTAGGACCACCGTGAGGATGGCATGATGCTTGACGATCAGCGCCCTTCCTATTTGACAGCGGGGCAGCACGCATTGCTGACGGCCGATTTTGAAGCGTCGGGTATCGATACGCGCGTGTTCGGGTTCACCGATCAGCTCGGATTTCTGGCGCGCGAAAGTACCGACCCTGCCTATCTCGAACGATATGCCCAATGGGTTCTGACGCGGCCAAGGTCTCCAGGCTATGAGGCGCATGTCAAGGCGACGGTCCCGAAGCTCGCACACCTGCTGAGCACCGCCTTCGCCGCGCATGAAGCGCACGGCCGCTGCCATTACGCTTGCCCCATGATGACGCGAATGCTCGACCTGTTGCAGGTCTGGAGCTTCGGCCTGTTCGGATCGGTCGTCATCGAAGCTCCCGACCGGGGCATCAGGCGAACGATACAGACGATGGCGTTTAAGCGCGAGCCCGGCCCCGATATCGCCGCCGGTCATGCGTGGGTTTGTGCGCCGCCCTTTCTTGTCGTCGATGCAAGCCTGGCGCTTCAACGCTGGGACGCGGCGATCCTGCCGTTCCTTCCGGGCGTCATTCTGGCTGGTTCCGAGGCCTCGAAAGTCGAGGCGCGCGTCGAGGATATTGTCGATGATCACGTGCGAGACTTGTTCGCCGACGCTGAAGGCTGGCACGACCCCTATTTGCATCATCGCCTCGACCCAAGCCTGAGGGGATTTCACCAGACGTTTCCGGCACGCGATGTCATAACGCCGGACCTCAACATGCGCTTCGTTCCGGTGCTGATCAGGCAACCCACCGAAAGATTGGCCGAGATCGAAATGAAGCGCGGCGGGCCGTCCGGGCAGGCGGTCTGGAACAGCATCGTGGCACCCGCATTCGGCTTGGCGCCTCTGTCATGAGAGCGAGGATAACCGCGCCAGCGCGCGTCCGGCTCCGAATCATTGCCCGTTCGCGACCGGACTGCCATAGGCGTCCCATGATGCAGGAACTGACAGAAACTATCCTCAGGGTCGTCGAGCGCGCGCCGCAATGGATACGGGGTGACCTCGACAGCAAGGACGCGGTCGCGCGCATCCGCGCCGAGGAATCGCTTGCAGCGATGATCGCCGATGCGCTCGACAGCCAGGTTGGCGAAGGCTGACGGCTATTTCTTGAAGAGGGAGATGGTCTTCTTGCGGCCGCCGCCGCGTCCCTTGGTGCCGAGGCCGATCTTTTTTGCCAGCGCACTGCGCTGTTCGGCATAGTTCGGCGCGACCATCGGATAGTCTGCCGGCAAATTCCACTTGTCGCGGTAGTCGTCGGGCGTCATGCCGTAGCGCGTCATCAGGTGACGGCGCAGCATCTTGAGCTTGCGGCCATCCTCAAGACATACGATGTAATCGGGCTTCACTGACGCGCGGATCGACACGGCGGGCTTCTGTTCGACCTCGGGCTCTGCGGTCTCGCCAAGTCCGGTAAGGGCGCCGTGCACGGTCTGGATAAGAAGCGGCAAGTCGGAAACCGCGACAACATTATGGCTGACATGCGCAGCGACGATGTCGGCGGTCAGCGTTACCAGCGTTTCCTGTTCGTCCATTTCTGTCTCCATCGGCGCAGTATTATTCGGGAACTATTGCTAATCATGACATGGACAGATGTCGTCGTCGCTTCAAGCGCGCGATGATCCTGTATCCGCCTATTCATAGAAAGCGGACCGGATGATCTCCCATTTCAATTGCAGACCAAGCCGCATCACCATGACTTCGAACCTTATGCGTTCGCCAAGCGACGGATAGCTCATGCCGATGATCGCATAATCGGCCTGTTCGCGAAAACGTCTGACGCGTCTGCGGCTGATGCCGAGCCGCCGTGCGATCTCTTCAGATGAACGGCCGTAGCAGTTGAACAATATCCAGACCTGCCGCGTGAGTTCGGGCTGACTGACCAGCCGCTCGGGGATCTGCACCGTGTCGGCGATCTCTTCGCCATTCCTCTCGGCCTCTGTCGGCGGTCTTTCGTCGGGTAAGGGACGCCGGCGCCGCCGATGTTCCGCATAGCCGTGCGGATAGCGCCGACCCGGCATCAGGCGCTCCGCCAACCATTCGTCGAACGGCTGCCACCCCGCGCATTGGAGTGCTTCGGTGACACGTAGCAGACGCTCGCGCCGATACCGGCGCCACCGCAACACGGTGCGCCAGAGATCGACCGTGGCGACGCCGGCCCGGCGCGATCGGGCGACCGCTCGGCGCAGTGCTGTCGGTAGCTGCGGGATGAGGAACCCAGCCGCCGCCTCCTGGTCGGCCCGGATGCCGGTGATCGGGTCGGGCCATGTGATCTCGCCCGGATAGCCGCTCTCAGCGAAAGCGGATTCGAGCGAGCGCCGATAGTCCTGCTGCAACCGCGCCTGCAAGGCGGCAGTCGCCGGCCCAACGCCGGGGACCGGCTCCGTATAGCAGACATGTGCACGAACGATCGTGCGGGCGTCGCTAAGGCAAGCAGCAACGGTATCGCGATCCGCGCCGAGCCGGTCAGCCATATCATCGACATCGAGGCCGAAAAAATCGTGGAGCAGGAACAGGGCGCGTGGAAGCGAAGGCAGGAGTTCCACCGCGTCAATCCGCCGATTATAGAGGTGCATCATGGTCAGCGCCTCCGTTCGCGGGGATGAAGCGGCGCATCGCGTGAGGCACGATAGAGGGTGATGCCCGCCTCGATCCGGTCGAGGATGAAGGTGTCGCGCTCTGCTTTCGCGATGCGGATGTCGGCTTTGGAGTAAAGGTCGAGGGCGACAGCGCAACGGTTGCCTAGCTCGCGCTGGATGACATTGCGCGCACGATTCCAGCAGCACTCTTCCTTGAACAGCGGATGGTTGACGACGATCCACAGTTCGTAATCGGAGAAATCGATCGTGCGCCGATCTTCATACCAACTCTTCCGCGCATAGGGCCCGATCAGGATGATGCGTCTGATCTCGCCCGGCTCGGGCGCCTGCACCTGGGCAGGATCAAAACAGGCGCGCAGGATGCGCGTGATGCGCTCGATCTCCCCCTGTTTGCGGCGGTTGAGGTGGCCGATGCGCGCCATTACGACTTCGCGCGCGTAAACGTCGTTCTTTGGAGTATTCATTTGCAGCTCGCACACCGGCGGTCCGCGCCTCGAT